>NZ_JBPCXO010000001.1:0-3796 GCF_051008435.1 Endozoicomonas sp.
TAGGCATATGGCGGGGCGAGATCTTGGTAAACGGGAGCCTACGGAATCACTCAAATCTCATGCTGGGAAATTTGAATTATTGGATGCAACCTGATTGTCAAGTGAGAAAAACTGCAGAATCGAGTAACAGGTAGGGAAATGGCCGGGCTTATACCCGGCTCGCATCATTCAGTGCTTAATGGTCTTAACGCCATCCTCAGCACCCAACAACAAAACGTCAGCAGGGCGCGCAGCAAACAAACCATTGGTTACCACACCCACGATCTGATTTATTTTTTCTTCCAAAGCAACCGCATCGATAATCTTCAGATTCCAGACATCCAGAATGATATTACCATTGTCTGTCATAACTCCTTCACGGTAGGCAGGGTCTCCGCCCAGCTTAACCAGCTCACGGGCAACATGGCTGCGAGCCATTGGAATCACTTCAACAGGCAACGGAAATTCACCTAGCACGTCGACCTTCTTACTGCCATCTGCAATGCAGATAAACTCTTTGGCCACAGCTGCTACGATCTTTTCACGGGTCAGGGCTGCCCCTCCCCCCTTGATCAGATGCATATGCTCATTGGTTTCATCCGCACCATCGATGTAAAAGCGCAGTTCGCTAACGCTATTAAGATCATAAACGGGGACTCCATGCTGTTTCAGACGATCAGCAGACGCTTCTGAACTGGCAACGCAGCCATCAAAACTGTTTCTGTGCTCAGCCAGGGCGTCAATAAAGAAATTAGCGGTGGATCCGGTACCAATACCGATGATCATGTCATCTTCCAGATGAGGGAGAATTCGCTGCAATGCAGCCTCGGCAGTCGCCTTCTTCAGCTCGTCCTGGGTCATGTCTCTACCTTGCGGTCATATACAATGAAGCCGGGGATTATACTCCCAGAAATGATCTCTCGCTGAACTAAATGCCTTATTCCGGAAACCTTTTATCACTTGATCACGATAAAAGATTGTTTCTTGCACACATGGCTGTTTAGAATCGATCGAACCAAGAACAGCTATTGCGAAAGTGAAGTCCCATGCCTCATCAGTACATAAGAAAGATCCTCGAAGCCAAAGTTTATGATGTGGCCATTGAGACTCCTATTCATGAGGCTCCTTTTCTAAGCAAGCGCCTGAATAATGAAGTTTTTCTGAAGCGTGAAGACCTTCAACCGGTTTTTTCATTCAAAATCCGTGGTGCCTATAACAAAATGGCCCAACTTACGGCTGAAGAGAAAGCCCAGGGCGTTACTTGCGCTTCAGCTGGTAATCACGCCCAGGGAGTTGCCCTGGCGGCTAAAACCATGGGGATTGAAGCCGTAATCGTGATGCCCAGTACTACCCCTGAAATCAAATACAAGGCCTGTGAAGCCAGAGGGGCCAAAGTCATCCTGCACGGAGACACCTTCGACCAGGCACTGGCCCATTCACTGAAACTGGTTGAAGAGAAAGGCTATACCTTTCTGCACCCATACGACGACCCATACACCATTGCGGGCCAGGGTACGATTGGTATGGAGATCCTGCGTCAACATACAGGCCAGCTCGATGCGGTTTTTGTGCCTGTAGGCGGCGGCGGTCTGGCAGCAGGTATCGCTACCTACATCAAGTATCTGCGCCCTGAGATCAAAGTCATCGGTGTTGAGTATGAAGAGTCCGCCTGCCTTAAAGCAGCGCTGGAAGCGGATGAACGGGTGGTTCTTCCTCATGTAGGGATTTTTGCCGACGGTATTGCCGTAGCTCAGATTGGTGAAGAAACCTTCAAGCTTTGCCGGGAATACATTGATGAGGTAATCACCGTCAGCTCCGATGAGATCTGCGCCTCTATTAAGGATATCTTTGATGATACCCGCTCTGTCTGCGAGCCCGCTGGTGCGGTAGGACTGGCTGGCTTGAAAAAATATGTCAGTGAAACAGGCGCCAGTGATCAGAAACTGATGGCCATTGCCAGTGGTGCCAATATCAACTTTGATCGGCTTCGTTACGTATCAGAACGCGCTGAACTGGGTGAAAAGCGTGAAGCCATCATTGCTGTCACCATCCCTGAGCAGCCTGGAAGTTTCAAACAATTCTGTGAAACCCTCGGTAAAAGGAACATCACCGAATTCAACTATCGCTTCCATGACCCTAAGAAGGCTCGAATCTTTGTTGGCGTTCAGGTTCATCCTGATGAGATGCCCATTGATAATCTGATCAATGAGCTGAAAGAGAAAGGTTACCCGGTAGATAACCTCACTGAAAATGAAATGGCTAAATTGCATGTCCGTCATATGGTTGGAGGACACAGCAAAGCCGTTAAAGATGAAGTGGTTTATTGCTTTGAGTTCCCGGAACGTCCTGGCGCTCTGCTTAATTTCCTGAACAAACTAGGTGCCCGCTGGAATATCAGTATGTTCCATTACCGGAATCACGGTGCAGCCTATGGTCGTGTGGCAGTGGGCCTCGAAGTACCAGAAATGGAAAGACAGCACATAGCCGGATTCCTGGATGAGCTGGGTTATCATTACTGTGAAGAAACGGACAACAAGGCTTATCAGACATTTCTGGGATAATCACTCCTTCTTGCCCCGGGCTTCTTGCTCGGGGCTTCCCTTTCTTCTCTCCGTTAGCGACTCTCTTTATAGGTACTGGTGGAGAGTCGTATAGACGCCATGGGCACAGGCCAAAAACTCACCGATCAGAAATTTCACATCCAGAAAGCCAGAGCCTTCCTTCCCTGTTCAAGAGAAGTTCCAGAACACTCAGTACTCTCTGAGTGATATAAGCCCAGTCCAAATAGCTTCTGCTAACTCATGTTACGCACTCAGCAAAATCTGCCATGCTTTAGAGCATGAACACAGAGCTGTTTGAGCTGTATAGCGATTACCTGCTATCCTCATTCGGCAAAACGACAGCCACACAGCTGTCATCTTTGCTGGGCGGCGCATACAGCCATGATCAGGTAACACGCCTTCTGTCCTGTAACCACTTCGACAGCAAAACTCTTTGGTACCATGTAAAAGCCATTGTTCGCCAAATAGAGCGCAATGATGGAGTACTGATTGCTGACGATACTATTCAGGAGAAACTCTATAGTGACGAGAACGATCTGATTGCATGGCACTTCGACCACACTTTTGGCCGCTCGGTAAAAGGCATCAATCTTCTAAATTTCGTTTACCATGTCGGTGACATTTCCATTCCGGTCGCCTACAAACTGATAGAAAAACCAATTCAGTATTGTGATGTGAAAACCAAAAAAGTTAAACGCAAGGCTGAAACCACCAAGAACGAAGATTTCCGGGATATACTGAAAGTTTGTTGTAATAATCAGCTCAAATTTCGTTACGTGCTGGCAGATAGCTGGTTCTGCTCTAACGAGAACATGCTGTATATACGACACGAATGCGATAAGCATTTTGTTATGGCTTGCAAGTCAAACCGTAAGGTTTCACTTAGCGAGGAAGATAAGAAGCAGGGACGTTTACAGCGTATAGATACTGTTGACTTCTCAGAAGAAAAGCCCATCAAAGGCTGGATTGCAGGCGTGGATTTCCCCGTCCTGCTGTTTCGGCAGATCTTTACAAACAAAGACGGCAGTAAGGGCATTCTCTATCTGATATGCAGTGATCTTGAGTGTGATGCTGAAGCTTTGAAGGTAATCTACAGAAAAAGGTGGAAAGTTGAAGTCTTCCATAAAACGCTCAAATCCAATGCAGCCATGGCAAAATCACCGAGCCATACCGTTTTGACGCAGAGTAACCATCTATTTATGTCGATATATTCGGCATTTCGTCTTGAGGTTTTGTCTAACAAGCTCAATTTGAAC
>NZ_JBPCXO010000002.1:0-10375 GCF_051008435.1 Endozoicomonas sp.
TCAGCTCAAGGCTGTTTATCAGCTCAAGGCTGTTTATCAGCTCAAGGCTGTTTATCAGCTCAAGGCTGTTTATCAGCTCAAGGCTGTTTATCAGCTCAAGGCTGTTTATCAGCTCAAGGCTGTTACCATTTGAACCATGGCGGTTTCGTTCTATGGAGTGATGAAAATCCTTCCCCATCCTCAAGGCATTAAAATCAGGGTGAAAGCCTGCACAGGTGCACAGGCTCACTGCGAATCAATACTTGTATTCATCCGCTTTGAATGGACCATCAACAGCGACATTGATGTAGTCTGCCTGCTGTTTGGTCAGCTGGGTGATTACCCCACTAAAGCCCTGAACCATGTAGCTTGCCACCTCTTCGTCCAGCTTCTTGGGCAGAACCTTCACATACAGGTTCTCAGCCTTTTCAGCCTGAGACAGGTTGGCAAAGCCTTCTTCATACAAATGAATCTGGGCCAGAACCTGGTTGGCAAATGAACCATCCATGATACGGGATGGATGACCTGTGGCATTACCCAGATTAACCAGGCGACCTTCAGAGAGCAGAATCAGATGATCATTGCTGCCCTTGTCACGCCAGATTTTGTGGACCTGAGGTTTAACTTCTTCCCACTCCCATGACTCTCTCATGAAGGCAGTATCAATTTCAGTGTCAAAGTGACCGATGTTGCAGACAACACAGCTGCTCTTCAGCGCTTTCAGCATTTCACGATCACAGACGTGTACATTACCGGTGGTCGTCACCAGCAAATCGGTGCTCCCCAGCAATTCTTTGTTAATGCTGGCGGCAGTGCCATCGTTAACACCGTTATTGTAAGGAGAGACAACTTCAAAGCCGTCCATGCAAGCCTGCATGGCACAGATTGGATCAATCTCGGTGACTTTGACAATCATGCCTTCCTGACGCAGGGAAGCAGCAGATCCTTTACCCACATCTCCGTAACCGATAACCAGAGCTTTTTTGCCCGCCAGCAAGTGGTCGGTACCACGCTTGATGGCATCGTTCAGTGAATGACGGCAGCCGTATTTATTGTCATTCTTGCTCTTGGTAACCGCATCGTTAACGTTGATAGCCGGTACTTTCAGAGTCCCTTTTTCCAACATTTCCACCAAACGGTGCACACCTGTAGTGGTCTCTTCAGAGATGCCATGGATGTTATCCAGAATTTCAGGATACTTATCGTGCAGCATCAAAGTCAGGTCGCCACCGTCGTCCAGGATCATATTGGAATCCCAGGGCTTGCCATCTTCTGTCAGAATCGTCTGCTCAATGCACCACCAGAATTCTTCGTCGGTTTCGCCCTTCCAGGCAAATACCGGAATGCCCGCAGCTGCAATAGCCGCAGCCGCATGATCCTGGGTGGAGAAGATGTTACAGGAAGACCAGCGTACATCAGCACCCAGGTCTATCAGGGTCTCAATCAGTACCGCTGTCTGAATGGTCATGTGGATACAGCCCATGACCTTTGCCCCTTTTAAAGGCTGTTGATCACGGTACTTCTGGCGGATAGCCATCAGGGCAGGCATTTCACCTTCTGCGATCTGAATTTCGCGGCGGCCCCATTCGGCCAGGGAAATATCAGCAACCCGATAGTCAGTAAAGCTCTCAACAGCTGCAGGAGTAGCGCTCATGGGTATGATCCTGTTATGCGTACTTACCGAAAGATAAATTGAAGTCTAACAGTCGACTTAATCTATATCAATTTTTTTTGATATAGATTTTGAATAAGAAATACGGTGGGAATTACAACAGTCGTGCCGGGTTTTCCGGATTCAAGCCCAATGATTGCAAGGCTTCTGAGAGATTCTCAAGAAAATAACCAGAATGGGCCGTTTTTCGCAACGCTATAGCAACAGCCGTTCCTCGTGAGATTTCAAGGGAGTCCCTGTTATGAGCAGCCTCAGAATAGAAAATACCTTCTGAGCACTTTTCCATGACAGGAATACTGGCGTTTTTCTGCACAGCGCCTTTTAAACGTTCAGCCAGTGTTTGCGCACATTGCTGAACCCTGTCTGGATCAGTCTGAACATACAAGGCTGCTGCGGTACCAGTTCGCTTAAATGTTTCAGGTGAGCTTAGAAGCAGGAATGCAGGCTTGTGCTCCTGTTTCAACTGCTCTAGCTCAGCCAGCAACGGTTCAGAGGATTTAACGGTATTCTCGGGTGTCAGACATATCGTCAGAACCCCCCAGGGTTTTGATTCATCCCCTCTGACACCGTCCTGTTTTGAGACTTTTAGAAACCTGACAGCCGCTTCGTTGGACACTCCCAGACTGGGAGCTGACAGAGGTCTCATACCAAAACCCAGTCTTTGTACCCTGAGATCAGACTGAGCCTGCAGTTGCTCAAGCATCTTTTTGAGAGCCTTTTCACTTTCTCGAGTCATTTCAGGTGGAGAGTAGTTTCGACCAAAAAGACTATGGCATTCCTGCTCAATATCCGATGGCTCAGCCATCAATTCCCTGCCACGAACAAGCTTTGAGACCAGCTCCATAAACTCATTGGTTCTGGCCAGCCTGGCAGGATTTTCAGGGGAATACCCTGACAGTAAAAGCTCTTCATTCAGCACTCGGGTCAAGTCAAGATTTCGGTCGTGATAACACCGCCTCAATACCCTGCAGATAATCTGGTTCCGTGAATTGCCATGACTCCCCGAATCTCCGTCTTTTCGCTCACCATAGGCAATCCCGGTATAGATACGCTCCATCCCATAAGGAGTATGTTCAAGCCGAAAACTCTGTGGAATTTTCTTATCAATAGCTTGTGCCAATACCGCGCATTCTTGTGGATTGAATGTGCAATAGATCACAATGCAGTCGGTCGTCTTTCCCAACCTGGACAGCGCCTGAATCTTGGATTTTCTGATCAGGTCAGACCATCGAGGCTGCTGCATCATTTCAACCAGTATTTCTATGGCTTCTTTCACCTTTTCAGGATGCAGGTTCAGAGTCAGACGACTCCCATCACCAGCTCTTTCATCAGACTGATCCTGAAAAGCAAAGAAATACTGAGTCTCTCGAAAGTTAGGGGAATCGAGCATAGAGGCTACGTCGACATTGAACTCTCTCATCGAAACACGCAATAAGTCGTATGTTTTTTCCAGCCTGACGATGGTTTCCAGAAGCACTCTGGCATCAGCACTCGTAAAAGGTCGGAATGTCTGCTTCGGACAGTCACGCCGGTACAGGTCTCGTACACAGGTTGCAGTACTTCTTTCAGAATTGAGACTCAATCTGGCAGCTTCTTCAGCCCAGCATTGAATGGCTTTTCTCTCAGGTCCCTGAACGTGGGATATATGGCGCTGGCCAATAACTCCCTGATGGATTTTTCCCTGGGTGGTTTGAGGTCTGGTTTCATCGGTAACTTTGTTGCTGTCGTGAGGAGACTCTATCCCTTCGGCAGGACGGGGTGATGAAGGCGGGGGAGTGGGTTCCATGGCTACCAGTATGTCCAGTGAGTCATACTGATTGTCGGCAATTAGCGTACGGTTTTTTTATTTTTCATGATTAAAACAAGCTACAAAAGTAGTGCATTTAGCACTACTTACTGATCAGCGTTATATTCAGGCACGTCATGTAACTGCTGCAACGCTTCAAGATTAAAACGGTTGTGACCATCTGGTTTATCCATAATGACCTTACTTATTGTTATGAATGAGATTAAAATACCTAAGCGTACTGTTTCACACTTGGCGTACAAATAACTCTTAGCGTACGATTTTTTCCTTTCTATGGCGTAACCCCTGATAAAACGAAAGCTACTTTAATGCCTAATCCTTCTCAGACCTGGCAGACTGGAAACCCCACTAAAGCAGGGTATTATTTGGTGGCTGTTCTTTACGAGAATGGTATGGGTTACATTGGTGCTGACTATTGGGATTCTGAATTAGGCTGGAGCATCCAGGACAGAATTATCGGTTACATTTCTGTCAGTCAGCTGGTCGATGATATTGGTTTGGAATTTCCAGAGGTTAAGGATTAACTCTATCTTCTTCAGCCTGAGATGAAAAAATACCATGGCTGACACTCACCGCCTGATTGGGAGATGCTTTACGAGAGAAATTGGTAAAAACAGGATAAAATTAGCAGTGAAAGTGAGGTTGGAAGGAAAAGCATAATGGATAAGCAAAGCCCAGATAAGAAAATCAAAGATCCCGATACTGTCGTAAATCAAGTAGTCGGCTCATTGAACATTGAAGGTATGAAGGTGCCGGAAGATGAGAAAGAGATCCTGAAAAAAATTGCATCCGGGGAACTGGATGCTGATCAGGTAGCCGACGAGATTGTGAGAAAGGCCTTACAAGATAACCCTGCTGACGATTAATAAGCCATTCTGAAAGGACGCAGTATGCACCCCTATGAGAATTATGATTTAAGGGAAAATGATCCTTACCTTATCCCTGGTTCCGAATGCCTCAAGAACTTGCTGGGAGCCAAAGATACAACCCGCCTCAACCTGTTGGAGAGACAAATTAGTGGTGCCATGCTGGTCTCCCTGAATCAGTCGCCAATACCTCCCACGTTTGACCTAGAACACCTTTGCAAGATCCATCATCGTTTGTTTTCCAGAGTTTACCCTTTTGCCGGTAAAGTCAGGGAGGTTGAGATCGCCAAGGGTGGACGGCTTTTCCTCCCTCATAACCTGATTTACTCTGTCTCTGAAAAGACTTTTGCTGAACTGAAACGGGAGAATTACCTGCAAGGCTACGATCAGGACAAATTCTGTCAGCGTGTGGGTTACTACTTTGGCTGTATCAATACCATACATCCCTTTCGAGAAGGCAATGGCCGCACGCAAAGGATTCTGATTGACCAGCTGGCCGAGTTAAATGGATATGAAATAAACTGGTCAGCTATGAGTGGCCACGCCATAGCTGAGGCATCTGCTGCTGTTCTGGCCGGTGATAAATCAGGTAAGGGGCTGGCGCGTCTGGTAAGGATCAACTTGTCCCGAATATAACGGTCTACACTTTCACTCCAGCAGGCTCTGAGTCACCATCATCAAACATGTATTGGGGTCTGAAGCCCAATGGAACAAAAAGTTACTATAAGCCCTTACCCCCTGAATGACTTCGTATTTTCGCATAGTGTTCAAATAGTTATGAAAGATGTGGCTGCATTTTCCCGATTTAATGGCCAGCCCTCAAGATAGATAAACTACAAAAGTAGTGCTTCACTCACTACTTTTGTCTTACCATTTTCCGCACTCGACAGTAGTCATAAAGCGTGGTTGCCGGGCATTCAATCAGCTTGGCAATCGCCGCTTTCGACAACCCCATATTGAGATACTTTTGTATTTCATCACGAGATACATCCAGCTTTAGTTTTTCGGCTTTACCCTGTGGCCTGCCCAGCTTCATGCCGTTTGCCTTGCGGGCTGCCAGTGCTTCCTTGGTTCGACTGCTGATAAATTCTCGCTCGATCTCGGCCGCCATGCCCAGCACTGTGGCGGTTATGCGGCTCTGCATGGAGTCATCAAAGCGCATATTGTTCTTGGCGATGTGAAGGTTGATCTGGTGTTCGGAGCAATGTTTGAGGATCTCCAGCACTTGCAAGGTCGAACGGGCTAGGCGGGAGACTTCGGAAACAATCACGGTGTCGCCATTTACAGCCTGTTCCAGTACAGAACCCAATGCTCTTTCCTGCCAGGGCTTTTTGCCGGAAACGCTGTCTTCGATAAATTCCATACTGGCAAAGCCGTTTTTGTTGGCGTATTCCAATACACCGTGTTTCTGGTTGAGGACGTCCTGCTGGTCGGTGGAAACTCTCAGGTAGCCGTAGTTTGCCATTGCCTGACTCCTAACGCTGAATGATTGCGCTGGAGAATCCCAGCTCGGTTAATAGTTTCCAGCCACTGTCGAGGCTGGAGAAATGCCGGACATTGGCTCGCTGTGCTGTCAGTGGAACCTGCTCCCCATTTTTTCGTTCGAACTGGATAGACCACTTGCCTTCTTTCAGTGGGGCGGGCAGGAGATAAGCGCTTTTAATGTCGCCAGCCTCCATGAGCAGGGCGATCTGGTCAATTCTCATAGGTGACACCTAATGTTTTTAACGTGTTATTAGAAAAAATCAATTTAGTTTATTTTGATTATCAATAATAGTTTTTTTAAGCGTAAGCGACGCGGCACATAATAGGGATAACGAATATCAATATAGATGGTTTTGATAAACGCCTACGGCGGGAAAAGGATGTCAGCTTAAAAGCTTCCTTTTATTTATCGCCCTCACTAACGTTCGGTCGGGATAATAATGCGTCCAGTAAACTGGACTGACTGTTAGTACCCATGTACATGGGCTGTTACCTGATGGACACCATACCGTACACTTTTCGCAAAAATATACGCGTCTTCGTTATTTTCTGATGGCACCATATGGCACTCTTTTGTGTCGTGCCTGATAGGCACCATGCCGTACAGTTTTCAGGAATAGAAAAGGTGTTTGTAGTTATCGTAAATGGTTTGTCTGCCTACGCCACTCAGCTTCGCCACTCCAGCCTTAGTTACTCTTTTGTCTTGCGCTGTAAGTATTCCAATGGCTTCTGTGATTTTTTCTTCTGTCGCAGCTCTACGGGTTTCATGGGTTCTTCTGGCAGACAATCTTTGCCTGGTGGGCAGGTCGAGTGGAATATCACTCTTGGCAAAATCCGCTTCCATCGCTCCACGCTTCTTGCGCTTGTTCTTCGGGAAATATTTTTCCCAAACCCATTTACCTACGCTCTTGGCGGTCGATTTAACCTCGCCATAGGGCAGGGACTGGGGAAATTCATTAAACCCTTCCGCCTTCACTAACACGACTTGCATCCATTCAACGTAGGTCGTGCCATTTTCGTCCCGGTGGTAGGTGACCCAGTCGTAGGCCCAGAACCGCAAGCGGTGGAACAGGGCGCAGTTACGACCGATCCCGTACTGTTCGTAGTTAGCCGCTCTCTGGCGAGTCCAGTAACGGCGTTTGAGTTCCACATAATCTGCCAGCTCACCCAGCTTGTACACTTTGTTGTGCAGTTCCCACAGGTGCCAGTCTTCATGCATCGGGTTTTTGGTGATGAACCCTGTGTATCCGGGGTCAGCCTTGAGCTTTTCGCAATACGCTTCCTGAATCGACTGGGCGTAAGCCATTGGCTTGGGATAGGCGGCATCGCTGGTGCAGACGGACTCAATAGCATAGGACACATGCGCCTTGCGGTTGTTCAGGTTACGGACAATCAGATTAGGCTGCGGATGGACAGGCTTGTTTATCGGAAAAGAAGCCTGTCCATGGCTAACACCATTCAATCATGAGTGAATTGGTTATTCTCAAACTGATAGTGGTAATGGATCTGCTTCATCATTCTTTCAATCTGTTTGATAGGCAGATCAAGGTCTTCAGAAAGCTGCTCCAGATTTTTACAACCGAGTCGCAGCCTCTCATTGGCAATACTGAGCAGAATATGGGGCTCCAGCTTTCCAGCGTGTTCAATTTCCACAGAGATACTCCTCTCAGCGCACTGTTGGCACGGGTAGAAAACGACAAAAGTAAAAATAGCACTATTCCGTACAGAAAATATAAATCCTGCAAAATCAGACGGTTGTCACCAGGCAGACAGTAATTTCAAAAATTCTGAATCCAAATGATTCAGGAAGGCGTATTTTAATTTGCAGACAGAGAAGTCTGCCCAACAACAAACATAAAAGATCTTTAAAGGATTTCCCCATGAAAAACTCCACCAAACTCCTCGTTGCTTCTGCCCTGGGTTCTGTTCTCGCTATGTCTACTGCGGGTACTGCTCATGCTGCCAAGTCCGGTATGGAAAAATGCTATGGCGTAGCCAAAGCCGGAAAGAATGATTGCGGAACTGACAAACACAGCTGCGCAGCTCAAGCTAAAACCGACGGAGACAAAACCGAATGGATTTATGTACCCAAGGGTACCTGTGACAAGCTGGTAGGTGGCAATCTGAAAAAATGAGCCAACTCCCGGATCAAAGACCGATATCTGCCGGTATCGGTCTTAGGGAAGTGCATTTCAACCAGGTCCTGGAGCATAAGCCCCATGCGCCCTGGCTGGAAGCCATGACAGATAATTTCCTGTTCCCTACCCACGAAAGAGAATCCTTGCTGGCCATCAGGGAACATTACCCCATGACCCTGCATGGTGTGGGTATGTCACTGGGTTCCAGTGATCCTTTGAACAGGGAATATCTGTCCTGGGTCAAACAACTCAGGGATGATCTGGAGCCCGCCTGGCTATCCGACCACTTATGCTGGACATCCATTGCGGGCACCTATCTGCATGAACTGATGCCTCTCCCCTATACAGAAGAAGCCATAGGGCACATAGCGGAGCGAATCATGAGAGTACAGGATTTCCTCGGAGAACAGATTCTTGTCGAGAATGTCTCCAGCTACATCCGGTTCAATCATTCCCAGTTCAGTGAAGCCGAATTTTTTGCGGCAGTGTTGGAAAAGGCAGACTGTTATGCACTGCTCGATGTCAACAATGTCTATGTGAATGCCTGTAACCATGATTATGATCCCCTGAAATTCCTGGCCACCATTCCTTCCGAGCGAGTCAAAGAGATTCACCTTGGCGGTCATACGGCAACAGATCAGGGCTTTTTGCTGGATACCCATGGCAGCGCAATTGCCGAGCCGGTCTGGGCATTATATGAACAGTGCCTGCAACTGACAGGCGAGATTCCCACTCTGATTGAATGGGATACCGATATTCCTGCATGGCAGACATTGGACCAACAGGCAAAGAAAGCTGCAGCATTAATGATCGATTCAGGTAAAGCATCATGAAGCTGGGACAACTGCAAAAAGAGATGCTGAACTGGATTCATTCCAGTGCCTCTGAACCAGCTCCGGGTTGTATTCAGGCAGCAAGTTCCCTGACACCTGAGCAGGGCCTTTCAGTTTATCGTAACAGTATCCATGAAATTGCCATCAGGGCTTTAAAGCTGACCTTTCCGATTACTCATCGCTTGTTGGGGGAAGGTTGCTTTCGGGGTGTTCTGAGCAACTATATTCGCAATGCTGACTTTTCCGATCATTCATTGGAGAACGTAGGGCAGGATCTTCATGAATACGTTGCCCGGCTACCAGAACTTGAGCAACTGACCTATCTCCCGGACCTGATCCTTCTTGAACTCAGCATTCATCGCTGTGAATTGCAGCCAGAATGGCCCTCTATGAGTCTGGAAGCAATACAAAGTGCGATTCAACAGGGTACCGTCAGTCAATTCCATTTGCCTGCCAATGCCACATTGCTAGCCAGTGATTATCCGGTTCTGGACATCTGGCAAATGCATCAGCAATTCGATGAGCCCGAAATGAATCTGGATGATTACTCTCCCTCCCGGGTTCTCATTAACCAACAACATCATCAGGCTATCTGCTTTGCCCTGAGCCAGGAGCAGTTTGACCTGCTGTCAGCCCTCTTAGAGCAACCAGACCTGGAAAAGTGTTGTGAATTACTCTCTTCACGCGGACAGGAAGACTGCCTTTCAGCATTTTCCAGCTGTATGGAGCAAGGGTTTATAAATAGAGCCACCTAACCAAAAACTCTCTTATTAAAGGTTGAGAACTCTCTTATTAAAGGTTGAGAACTCTTTTATTAAGAGTTGAAGACTCTCTCCCGACAGGGGTTTAGCGAATAATAAAACAGAGGACGCATCCATCATGAAGATCCAAGCAGCACAAGAATATCTCGCCGTAGGCCGTATGCCTTTGCAGCAGCTTCTGCCTTTAGGCCTTCGTCTCTGGGTAGCTAATGTATTCTTCTTTGCAGGACTCAATAAATATCAGAGTTGGGATACTACGATGATGCTGTTTGAGTATGAGTATGCAGTGCCTTACCTGGCACCGGACATAGCCGCTTGGCTGGGTACTTTTGGTGAACTCTTCTTCCCTGTTCTTCTGGTGCTCGGACTGGGTGGTCCTATTGCAGCAATAGCCCTGTTCGCCGTCAATCTGATTGCAGCAATATCCTATCCAGATATCAGTGCTGCCGGCATGCAGCAACATTACCTCTGGGGCTTTATGCTGATGGTTCTTGCGGTATACGGCAATGGGCAAATTACATTGGATCGTATCATTCAGAAGCTTTACATCGATAAGCTATACGCGAAGTTGAACACAGGAAGGGTGTAAGACTTTTCTTTTACATGGCCATTTAAACAGGGGGGCTTTTTCAGCTCCCCTGTTTCCGTAACAGCGCTTAGTTGGTTCCCTGACTCTGAGTAAGCTGCTTCAACCAGTTCATTATTTGACTAGGAGCCTGTCGGACTTATGCTTTCGAGCATAAATTTCAGTAGAACGAGTCGAATTATTCGATGGATTCGTGAGAATAGTTGACCTATTTAATCGAATTCATCGAATAATTGGGCCGTTCTTTC
>NZ_JBPCXO010000003.1:0-6127 GCF_051008435.1 Endozoicomonas sp.
GATATTCATTACACGCCCAAGCATGGCAGTTGGCTGAACATGGCAGAAATTGAATTGAGTATACTCAGTCGCCAATGTCTGAACCGCCGTATACCAGATCAGGATGCTCTGAAATCAGAGGTCTTGGTCTGGGCGTCACGACGCAACAATATCGAGAGCCAGATGGAGTGGAGATTTACAACAGAAGATGCCCGGATAAAGCTGACGAAGCTTTACCCGACGATTAATTTGGAATGATGTACTAGGTTGGGTTTCTGAGCCTGACTGAGAAAAGGAAGCGGGCAACGGGGCTTCCGGGGGGGATACTGCATTGTGTGTTGCACAACCTGCCATCAGGAAGAGCAAGCTTCCCAATGCCAGGTAACGTGGGTATTTCATGGTTGAAGAACGAGTAGCTTTAATCAACCGTCATTGTATGGAGGAGAGGGTCTGAACCTTTGTCAGGGATTCAGGAAATTGTCGCAAATTGTATCAACGGCTAAATACCTGCTCACAGTTTGGAAATATCTACCTTCAACGACTCCAGATGTTGTTCCACTTCGGCAGTTTGTAGTGGCTGAAGCTTTCCTCCAAGGTGCTCAGCGAAGAAGCGCTCCATTTGTAACAGGGCCGCCAGATTATTCTCTCTTTTGTAGAAACCATGCCCTTCGTCTTCAGCAAGAATATACTCAACAGGCAACCCTTTATTGAACATTTGACGTGCAATATTATCGGATTCCTGCTGGGTGACTCTGGGGTCATTGGCTCCCTGTATCAATAACAGGGGGGTCTCGATGTTATCAACAAAGTTAATAGGCGATCTGGACTGCATATTCTCAACATCCGCAGGAATCAGGGGATCGCCCACAGCTGTAAACCAGTTACCCAGGTAGGGGCGGTAATATTCAGGGAATGAATTCATCAGGGTTACGAGACTGGATGGCCCGACATAAGAGATAGCCGCCTGATACAGATCGGGAGTAAATGTGATTCCAGCCAGAGCAGCGTAACCGCCATAGGAGGCGCCAAGAATGCCGATGCGTTCAGGGTCTGCAATGTCCTTATCAATCAGGTATTGAGCCCCGTCACTCAGATCATGCTGCATATAGCCAGTGCCCCAGTTCTGGTTGCCAAGGTTGTAGAAACGCTCGCCGAAACCGGTGGATGCCCTGAAGTTGGGCTGCAGAACGGCATAGCCTCTATTGGCCAGTAACTGGGCGACTCTGTTGAAATAACCTGCATCCAGTGTCCAGTAATCTCTGGCCCAGGGTCCACCGTGAGGCAAGACAATGGCAGGCAGGTCTGAGGTTTTTCCTAATGGCAGAGTCAGGTAAGCCTGAATAGTTTCGCCATCACGGGTTTTATAGGTAATGGAGGTTCGAGGTGACAAAAGATCAGGGTTTAACTGACTGTCTTTGTTTAACAACCACTCGAGCTTTTTCTTTTTCTCATCATAAAAATAATAACTTCCTGCATCTCTGCCACTGGCTGTCAGCAGCAGTGACTTGCCTGTGTTCTCATTTCTTTCCAGAAGGGTAATTTCTTTCTTTTCTTTGAAGTGGTTCTGAATGTTTTGCCAATGTTCAGCAAAGTCTGTTTCCAGAACATAGTCCTCTTTGTGACCGTAATAGTACGACACCATGAGAGGGGCTCCATCTTCAGAAAAGCTGGCTTTGAAAAGGTCGGAAAGGTTGTTTGGATCCTCATGAATAGAAGTCAGGTTGCTATTCGACAGGTTGATGGACATTAAACCCAGTTTATCGAGTTCGCCCAGGCTGGTGGAGATATAAGCACGATTTTTTTTCTGGTTATATTGGAGCAGATCAATGGACTCTCCGGGTTGGGTTTTTAACCGGGTTGTCCAGGTGCCCTTACTAAAACTGAACAATTCATAAGAGCTGTCAGGATTCATCTTAACGCCTGCAGCGGGTTGCCCGTTCTCATCGACCTCGATGGACAGAAAGTGATGGTCATTCTGCAGGATACGTTTCTGTTCACCTGATTTTAAATCGAATGAGTAAAGGTCTATCCGGGCAGGGTCGTCATGGTTGGCCATGTATATCAATTGGCCATGATCATTTTTTACCTGACCCAGAAGCCTGTAATTGGTTTTATCCCGGGTCGTCAGTCTACGACTCTCGGCAACTTTCAGTTCCTGCTCACCAGACAGCTCTAAATGATAGATCTGATGATTTTCGTCTCCGCCAAAATCCTGTAAGTAAAAGATATCATTGGAATTCTTCGCCCACTGGAATGCCTTAATGGTTTCCGTGAAGTCAGTTAATGGATAGGCATGACTGTTCTGGCTGTTAACCGACTTCAGGTATAGGTTGTTCACACCCTTATTGTCCTGTAACCAGGCGAGCCATTGTCCATCACTGGATAATTTCAAATGACTGATTTTGGATTCGTTAAAGAGGTCAGTGATGGGGATGAGTTTTTGAGGTTCCTCAAGAGCCACGTAGTCATCAGAAGGCGTGTTTATCACACAGCCACTCAGGAAGATGGGTAGCAATAGGGCCGGGATTTTAAGTGCTTTCATCATTTTCATTGTCTGAATGTCCTTATTATTTTTCAGTTACTGTAATTCAATTAAAAATTATTGTAAAACGATAATAAATAATCTTTTTAGGGAAATATATGAAGAAGCGATATACTGGGCAAAAAAGGGGAAGCCCGTGACGACCAATAAAATCAAGGTAATCAGCAAGGCGATACGCTGGCTGATTCTGAGTCTCAGTGCTGTCGCAGTAGCTTATTTGCTCTGGAGCTTTTTTTATCAGGGAACGTATAACTTCAACTCGGATTCAACCCAGTTTCAGCAACTGTGGTATGAGTCTGAAGCGAATAAAGGCGCACTGTTTCTCTATACCGCCCCAGGCCTGATCTTGTGGGCTGTTTTGGTGTATTGGGCTTGTCGCTTACTAAGCAGCTTTGAGCAGGGAAATTATTTCAGTCAGGAGAGTATTCGCTGTTATCTCTGGCTAGTTTGGGTTCAGGTCGCCATGTTTGTGGGCCATATTCTGTTTACGTTGGGTATCAGTTTTTATCATCGCCAGCTTTTTGAAGACTCAGTCACCATGCTTTCATTGGATCTGACAGAAATCTTCATCTTGTTTTTCATGGTGGTTGTGTTGCATGTGCTGAAAGCTGCACGGCAGATTGAGCAGGAGAACAAAGAGTTTATCTAACCATGAGAATTGTCGTGAATCTTGATGTGATGTTGGCCCGAAGAAAGGTCAGTTCAAAGGAACTGGCTAAAGCCATTGGTATTACTGAAGCTAACCTGTCACTGCTGAAAAGGGGGCGGGTTAAAGGCGTCCGGTTTGAAACACTGGCAGCCATCTGTGACTATCTGGACTGCCAGCCCGGAGATATTCTTGAATATCAGCCTGAAGATTAAAATGTGAAATCCGTTGCGGCCGTTATATCTGATTCCTGAGCCCTAATTGATCTGGGTGAGGGTGCAGATAAGTTTGCTCCTGAATGTACTCATTGCCATTGTTTTCAATAAAGTGGCGTAACATGGTCATGGGGGCCACCAACGGTACTATACCCTGGCGATACTCTTCTACCAATTTGAGAAACTGGTTTCGTTCTTTGGTATCCACGGTTTTTTTAACGTACCCCATAATGTGCAACATGGTATTGGTGTGGGACTTCCGGTTAGCCCGTTTTTTCAGAGTGTTCATGAACTCTTTGAAGTACTGATCCAGATAGGGTTCCAGTTGCATCTTGCCGCCTTCAGCAACCAGTCTTCCCAGGGCAGTATAATCACTGGGGTTATGGGCCATGAGCATGTACTTGTGGACAGAATGAAAATGAACCACTGCTGCATGGCTGGGATTTTTGAGCACTTCATTGTGCCAGCGGTGATAGGCATAAACACGGGTAAAGAAGTTCTCCCTTAAAACCGGGTCATGCAGGCGGCCTTCCTCTTCAACGGGCAACAGAGGTTGTTCTTCTATAAGTGCCTTGGCGTAGGCGCCGGGTGAGCTGACTCCTGAAGGTGTGCCGTTTTTATGGTAGACCTTGACCCTCTCCATGCCGCAACTCGGCGATTTCTGCATCAGGATATAGCCACAGATATCTGTCAATTCTTTGGCTTTTTTGTTGCCATAATCAGTCAGTTGATCGGTAACATCTCTATCCGGATGATCCGTACCTACAACTCGTACCTGTTTAATATCCCCTGCTAGCCGGATAGGTTCTCTGGGCGTGCCCAGTCCAATGGCAACTTCTGGGCAGACTGGCTCGAAGTGGAAGTACTGGCTCAGGGTGTTCATACAGAATGAAGAGCGTTTGTGCCCACCGTCGTACCGGACTTTCTGGCCCATGAGGCAGGCACTGATGCCCAGTTTGATGTCTTTTTCAGGTTCTGGAATCGAGACAATAGCCATTCAACACTTCCTTTTTTATCCCTCTACTTTCAATGTAACTGATTTCAGCGCGGCTGTTTGATTTTACTCATGGCTGTTTCAGTGCTTTGAAAGCGGAGAGTACTTTTTCTCTGGATGCTTTGTGGTCGACAATAGGTGCCGGGTAGTTGATCTCATCAATATCGTATTGCCAGGGGGAGTGAATCTCCTTGTTGCTGAGCTTTTCCAGTTGGGGGAGCCAGTGACGGATAAACTGACCATCGGAATCAAATTTTTCGGACTGACTGACAGGGTTAAACATTCTGAAGTAGGGGGCGGCATCCGTTCCCGTGCTGGCAGACCATTGCCAGCCACCATTATTGGCGGATAAATCGCCATCAATCAGATGTTGCATAAAAAATGTTTCACCAAGGCGCCAGTCGATCATCAGGTTTTTGGTCAGAAACATGGCGGTGACCATTCTCAGGCGATTGTGCATCCAGCCGGTATTCACCAGTTGTTTCATAGCAGCATCCACCAATGGAAACCCGGTCTCACCTCTGCACCAGGCATTAAATGAAGGGTCATCCTGATTCCAGGGTAACCGTTCGGTTTCCGGGATGAATGCCCGCCCTCTGGAAAGCCTGGGGAAGCCATGCAAAATATGTTTGTAGAATTCCCGCCAGATTAATTCACTCATCCAGCATTGCAGACCATCGTTTCCGGAGTCCATTTCTCCACTGTTGGCCTGAAGTGCCGCATGAAAACACTGGCGCAGGGAAATCGTTCCTGAAACCAGATAGGGAGAGAGTGTGCTGGTGGCATCATTGGCAGGAAAATCCCGGAGATGTTTATAGTCTTCCCCATGAGACTCAATGAATGTTTTGAGACGACCTTCAGCTTCTTCCTCTCCAGCAAGCCATAGTTCTGGAAGTTCTTCCACAGGTGAGTACAGATTCTGATAGTCGATTCGTTCTTCTGCCAGCTCTACAGGCTTTTGTTTTTCAGGCACCGGTAACGGCAGTATCTGGTGCGGATCAATCGTTCGGTAGAGTGCTTTTTTGAAGGGGGTAAAAACTTTGAAGTACTCACCTTTTCCATTCAGCAACTGACCTGGGGTGGTCAAAGTCTGGTCTGTGAAACGCTGACACTTCAGCATTTTTTCAGTAAACCGCTGTTCGACAGTAAGGTCTCTTTGTTCCTCATTAAGACCGTGTTCGTTGTTAAAACTGATGCTCTGACACTTAAGTTTTTGAGCCAGTTGAACAAGCTGTTCAGCACAGTTTTCAAAGCGATTTGGCTTGATGACGACCAGAGGGATGTTGAGACTTCCAAGAGCCTTTTCCAGACTATTCAGACTCTGCATCCAGAACCAAAGCTTATTTGGACTGTCATTATGTTCTTGCCATTGATCCGGACACAGGCAATAGACGGCAATGACCTCACTAAATTCTGCAGCGTGATAGAGGGCAGGATTATCTCTGACTCTAAGGTCGCTTCTGAACCAGACCAGTGTTCGACTCATACAGCTATGAGTTGGAAACCCAGCTCACCCCCGAAATATGGAAATGGATTCAGTGCCTGAAATAGCGGCATTTTCATAGTAAAGAATCCCCTCAGTTTTATTCTGATCTCTTTTCATCCTATACGGTATCTGAGTGGAAGACCTTAAGTCCCGCTTAACTTTGAGGTAATGAGCGAGCAGGCTGTACTTTTGGTAAGAGAGTACAGTTTTCATACACTTTGCAGTCTAATCTACAGCATCAGCTTGTGTTCATAATTGTTCCGCT
>NZ_JBPCXO010000004.1:0-4039 GCF_051008435.1 Endozoicomonas sp.
TCTATGGCTGGCAGCCGCATGCTCCAGAACGCAATGTTCCCGTGGCATTCCCGAAGATCATCCTGCCTACCAAACCTTTTTGACACTGGAGCAGACAGGGCAAGTCTGTATCAGGGAAGTGGAAGCACTGGAAAGGGCTGGTTTTGAAGCATATTCCACACGAGATCGTACGGAGGATTGGCTTAGTCAATACGACACCGGGGTACAGCGGTGGATCGGGCTGACTCGTATGTTATCGGGTGCTGGCATTGTTGCTGGCAGCTGGTTAACCGGGACCGGTGTCTGCACCGCAACAGCGGGTGTGGGCTGTGGGGCGGGGCTGGCCCTGGCAGCCACTGGCAGTACTCTGGGGCTGGCAGAAGCGCAACAGGGCGCTGAAGAATGGAACTACCCGAACCGGGAAGACCCGGCTCAGCGAGTGGCTGACTCTTTTGATCCCGACACTCATCCAGGGGAGCGCAGCCTGTTGCTGGAGCGGAGCAGGTCCTTAGCCTGGGTGGCAGGTGAGAATCTGGCGGCTGGGGTATTGGTGAAGTTGGGTTTTAAGCTGGCTAAAGCAGTCGAGGTGCAGAGACCGGTTGATAAGGGTATGATGCAGGGTGAGAGGATTGTTCCAAACTCATCGCCATTGAAACAAACTGGTGGTGGAGGTTATACAGCCTCAGCAGATGAACTGTATGATGCGATTAGGGCAAGCGATTCAGATGTATCTGCAATTGCATCAAGTACGGGCTTTAAATCTGAAAATATCCAAAAAGTAAAAGATCATGTTTTCTATAATGAGCATTTACTAGATCGTTATGTAGATCAAGGGATTCCAGCTACGTTAGGAAGGTTCGGTAGCACGATCGAGCAGGCTCAGGCATGGAAGCGATTAGAAAGAGGAACTCATACTAACGCAGATATTACATGGCTAAAACATGAAACTGCTGAAAAGTGGTATGAGCAGAAGCACAAATCTGGCTATAGTGAAGCACATGACAGGGTTGATTGGCGTTGGAGTGGTTTTCCTTGGGAGGCTGAATAATGCAATTTGTAAAAGATGGTGATGTTTATAAAGTTGCTCGAATGACTGGTTCTCAGGATAACATTCTCGGTATCAGTTTTTCGGAACATGAAGTAAATGTAGACGTTGTTGAGTGGGATGTTAAACAGGGTGCGATAGTTAAGTCATCATCTTCGCAAGTCTTAGAGCAAGTTCTTTCTGGATTGAAGTTGGTAAATGATGATTTGGGTAAAAAGTATCACCTATCCAAAATCTTTTTTTTACCTTCGGATAATGCATCAAATTCAGTTTACGAATTTCTATTACAGGAACTTGTTAAACGTTATGATAGTAAGTTGTGTTTCAAACA
The DNA here is from genome assembly GCF_051008435.1 of Endozoicomonas sp. Taxonomy (GTDB): domain Bacteria; phylum Pseudomonadota; class Gammaproteobacteria; order Pseudomonadales; family Endozoicomonadaceae; genus Endozoicomonas_A. The sequence continues at coordinate 1,356 of NZ_JBPCXO010000004.1, forward strand.
GCTTGATTAGGACTGACTCGTTCCCACGCTCCAACGTGGGAATGCATACTGACCTCACCGTAACCTTTCTACCACCTGAAAACCTTCAATCCTCAAATAATTCCTGACACTGGCAAGTGGCCTGACGGTCTATGTTTTGAATGTTGCTCTGCTGTCTTTCTTCAGCTCTGGGCTTTGGGCCAGAAGATGTACATAATTTTCATGAATGATATAAGCATGAATTTTCATGCTCCAAATTCATCAGATGCCTCATTGAGTTCAGAAGTATGGTTACGGTCTATGGGTAACTGCTCAAAAAGTGTAGGTGAAATTGCACATTTTCAGATGCCACCCTTAATGTTACTGGGCTGTAGCTGACTGATCTGAAAAATCGCCTACACTTTTTGAGCAGTTACGTCTATGGTCTGGTAAAAGCCGAGCTCCAGTGCAGCACGTCTACCGCCATAAAATAAGGTGGGTCTGGCTGTTTGAGTTGGTATCGACTTTTACCCATGATTAATTTCGAGTACTTTGGCAGTCACGTATGCATTCCCACGCGGGAGCGTGGGAACGAGCCAACTGCCTAAAACATCTGAGGTGCGAAGGCCAATTAGTAAGGGTAAGTTGCAGAGAGTGGGTGTTGCTCAAGGCAGTCAATTTAAGCAAGAAGCTCTTCAGCGAATGCAAGAGACTTTGCGTTATAGGCAATTAAGTTGGAACCACGAACAGAAAAAGTTCAGCATGATAGAAGCTCATGGTGTAACACGTGCAGAGCAGGCGTTGGGAAGACGGTTCGAGCCATCAAACATTGAAGGTGTTGATTTTCTTGATCCCACAGGCTTCGGGAAAATATCTTTAAAAGGTCCGTTTTTAGATAAAAACCTTCAACCCTTGAAGCTTGAATATCAACAAAAGGCTACTGAGAATATTCTCAAGCATGTTGAGGCAAATAAGGCTGTAGATATTCATATAATTGATACGAAGGGATTGAATGATGAAGTATTTAAGACGATGCAAGAGGCTCTCATAAACTCACAAACTAAAATCCAGTATTTGAGGTAAGTTAAATGGCTACAAGCGCTGTGCGATTTTCGGGTAATCATGTTTTTATAAAAGATTCTGATCTAGAAAATTGGCTTCAGGCGATAACGGTTCAATTTCAAGAGCTAATAGAAAGTGGCGAGGATGTTGAATGGTTATTGGTATCCTGCAAAAAATGGTGTGATATTTATGAAAATCTCCCTCCTGGATTAAAGGATATTGAACTTGATGAAGTATTAAGAGACGAAGGTAGAAAGCTGTTGTTTAAGCGCTTGCTTGAATTGACCGAGAGTTTGGAGTCTGAAGAGGGGGGGGGGGTCGTGGCCAAAGGGGTGAGCGGAAAAATACTTAAGGGGTTGTTTTCGAGGTAAATTCTAAAAGCTTCCCTATTGATCACGCGGTGCAGGCGTCCATAAAGGCATGTCAGACTTGGGCTGTGTTCCCACGCTCCAGCGTGGGAATGCATACTGAACTCACCGTAACCTTTCTACCTCCTGCAAACCTTCAACCCCCAAATAATTCCTGACACTGGCAAGTGGCCTGACGGTCTATGTTTTGAATGTTGCTCTGCTGTCTTTCTTCAGCTCTGGGCTTTGGGCTAGAAGAGGTACATAATTTTCATGAATGACATAAGCATGGATTCTCATGCTCCAGATTCATCAGATGCCTCATTGAGTTTAGAGGTATGGTTACGCTCTCTGGTCTGGTAAAGCCGAGCTCCAGTGCAGCACGTCTACCGCCATAAAATAAGGTGGGCCTGGCTGTTTTAGTTGGTATCGACTTTTACTCATGATTAATTTTGAGTACTTTGGCAGTCACGTATGCATTCCCACGCGGGAGCGTGGGAACGAGTCAACAATTAGTTGAGGTTTTATTGTGGAATATAGTGAGGCAAAAAAAATAGTTCTAGAGTTCATTAACGAGCGATATGGAAATGGAGATGATGAACTTGTTATAGTGGATGAAGATGTAGTAGAAATAGAAGTAGGCTGGGTATTTTGCTACGACTCTAAAATCTTTTTGGAGACGCAGCAGTTGGCGTATGCTATAGCAGGAAATGCGCCTGTGCTGTTTGATAATAGGGATGAGACCCTACATGTCACAGGGACAGCTAAGCCACTTGATAAATATATTCAGGATCACATATCAAGTTATAACCCCCAGTCAACTTAATTAGCAGATATAAACCCAACCTTTTGGCTGGGTTTATATCTGTTGTTGAATCACGGTTTCTAACATCTCACTGACAAACTTTATGGAACCACTTAAGCCTAATTAAAGTTATGGAATTATTTAGTAATGTAAATATTGATGAAGTCATCTTTTCCTCAGATGGGAAAAGGGTGACTTTAAAGTTTATTGATATGAATGAGGGAGAGCCAGCAGGGGTAATTCAATGCTCATCCGTTCTATCATTTAACTATCAAAATACCTTTGATGATAATGACGGCTTTGCGGCCTATGTTGGAGAGGTAACTTGCTTAAGAGTCGATCCTGAAAATATAAGCTCTTTCCTATCAAAGATGAACTTTAAATTTGACTCGTTCCCACGCTCCAGCGTGGGAATGCATACTGACCTCACCGTAACCTTTCTACCTCCTGCAAACCTTCAATCCCCAAATAATTCCTGACACTGGTAAGTGGCCTGACGGTCTATGTTTTGA
>NZ_JBPCXO010000005.1:0-17591 GCF_051008435.1 Endozoicomonas sp.
ATGGGTCTGTTCAGAGTGCGGAGCTGAACATCTGCGTGACGTAAACGCAGCAAGAAACATTCTTGCGGTCGGGCATGACCGTCTAGCTGTAGGAATCCCCGTCCTTTAGCGCGGGGAGGATGTCAAATCATTAAATTCTCATACGTCCTGGGCTAATTGGCTTATAAGCCTTGCCTGTATTGAGTGAAAATATGCTCGTCATAGAAACAGTCGTCTTTGTAAGCGGCTTTTTTCAATACCGCTTCTTCCGAATAGCCGGCTTTTTCCAACACTCTCATTGAAGCTTTGTTGGGGCTGAAGACGCCTGCAAACAGTCTTACGACTTCGGTGGTTTCAAAGATTTCTTTGGAAAGCTGTTTCACGGCTTCAGCGGCAATACCTTTCCCCCAGAAAGGTTCTCCCAGCCAGTAGCCAATGGAGGCCTGTTTTCTCTGTTCGAGCGTACCGGGTGTTGCACCAACAACACCTGCAAATTCACCGTGCCAGAGAATAGCCCGGTTGATACCTGCTTGACAGCCTGTTGAAACCCACCACTCAGCATTCTCACGGGTATAGGGAGAAGGGAAGGACTCCACCAGGTAACGGGATACTTTCTTATTATTGCCATTACGAACCAGCGGTTCGATATCGGATTCGTTTAATTCTCGGAGTTCTATCATACTTCTTATCCTTTTCTTTGATAGATAAAGCAATCCACCCATTGATTGTCTTTATTAGGGTTTTGGTATTTTCGGGCTTCGAAACCTGTTTTTGAAAACCCTGCTTTTTCGAGAACTTTTTGTGCGTCCAAATGCTTGCAGTCGCAATAAGTGTTGAGGCTGCAGCCTGAAGCCAGATCAGAACGCACAAGCCCTTCTAGCAATTCAGGCACAAGCCCTTTCCCGGAAAAGTCGTGGCTGATGCCAAAATGAAATTCCAGGGATTGCCGGCGACGGATCAGGGTGAGTTGTCCGATAGCGGACTGGCTCTTTCTTTCCTCGATAACCAGTATCAGCCGGTTGTCTTTTGTCCAGGCATCCTGTGTGGACCATGTCTCGAGTTTTTCTGTTGTGTTTGTGGCGGACTCATGAGGAAGCCGGGCAAGAAATCTCGACTCTTTTAAACGGCCTGTATACCGTTCAAAAAGGCTCTGGCTGTCATTATTTCTGGCCAGTCGGGCTGACAGCCTCTTGGTCTCAATTCGGAACATGCCGGTTAAAGTGCTCTTTTCATTAATTGTCCGCGCTTCCCTTCGGACTTACCTTCTTTGATCCAGCCGTTTTTCATATAGAAAGCTTCAGCCCTGTCATTACCTGGAATGTATCGCAGGAAGGCGCGGGTGCAGCCAGTGTCTGAAAATATCTTGAGTGTATAGTCATGGATTTTCTGCCCCATACCCTTGCCACGCCACTGGGGAACCAGATAGAAAAGGTTGATGTATCCTTCTCTTTCTCCAGTGCTATCGTGAATTCGACTTCTGAACTCCAGTTGTCCAATGATTTCATCCTGATGCAGTATCATCAGAAAGCCTTCAGGGTATTTCTCTGCCAGAAATTGGAACCAGTCTTTAGTCTCTGCTTCACAAAAGTCTTCCAGGTTGCCATGGCTGATCTGCCAGGCATCCCGTCGAAACCGTATGCAACGTTTGAGGTCTTTTTTCAGGTTAACCGGCTGAACAGAGAATGACATTCTGACAGTCCTTTTCTTGTTATTACTAAACGACAAGTGAAGTTTTATACCATGACTGCCGGATTGTATAGCACTGTGGTCAAGTGGTAGCGGCTGGAAGAAATAAGTCAGTAAACCCTGCTGAAGGAATCAGCAGGATCATGTCATCGAGAAAAGGTTTTGGTCATAGGGATGCAGGCAAGCTGGATTCCCCTGGGAGAGTGATAAGTGGAAACCTTATCACCAGTAAAGCCACAACGACGGTAAAAAGGAGCTGCATTCAGTGTTGAATCCAGTTTCATTTGGCAAAGACCGGCTTCTTTAGCGAGTTGTTCAAGATGAGCCATCATCATACGGGCAACGCCCATTCCCATAAACTGAGGGTCGACAAAAATAGCATCGATCATACCGTTCTCGGTATTAATCATACCCGTACCGGCTACTTCCCCTTCCATCATCACGACATGAAACTTCTGCTCAACGGTATCCATAAATTTCTCTGTGGCAGAACCTTCAGTCCATAGTGTCAGGACTTCATCGCTGTAATGAGCTTTGCACTCGGAGCGTATTGCTAGAGTGCGAAGCTCAAAAGCTTTTTGTGCATCACTTCGTTGTGCTTTTCTTATTTCCATTGTTGTCAGGGATCTCCTGCTGTTTTTATGGAAGTGCAGTGTTCAGAATGTAACGACTCTTTTTATGTTCTGAGAGCGGTACTTATCACTCAAGGCCGACAGTGACATACTCGGATAGAGTAGATAGAGCAGCCAGATTCGTAGGTTGTTGGTAACAATCCTGAAAAAGATTAAAGCCCGCCGGGTCATTTTTCTTTAACCAGCTGAGGCTTTTTTTAGGGCCAAAATACCAGAGTCCTCTGAGTTGAAAATAAATCTCCAGCAGATCAGTTTGCAGCCAGGTTCTTCGGTACAAACCTTCCAGATCATCTTGTTCAATGCGCTTGAGCATTTTTCGTATCCACTCAACGGTGTGCAGCTGGTCCTCTCTATTCAAAGGCTCAGGCCCTTCATGAATACGTTGCCGTATCTGTTCCAGAAAGTGTTCACCCAAATCACGAGTGTCCAGAGCGCAAAAGCCATCGCCCAGTTTCAGGAACTCATCTCGCTCAGCTTCCATGTCTTCTGTCTGATAAATCCAGGCATCCAGAAAGACGCCCTGAAAATCACGTGCGTCTTTATTCACCGCTGTATCATCACAGAAACAGGCAATATCAATATCGCTGGTGGCCGTCGCATCACCTCTGGCCCGGGAGCCGTAAACGATAATGGTATGGGGCTGGTATTTATCTTCCAGCTCCCTGACTGCAATCTCGACCCGTTTGTCCATATTTCAACGCTTCCGTGCTATTACGAGTCCATGGTTGCTGGAACCTAACAGAGAAGGTTCCCTGCAAACCGTAAAGTGATATTCCAGCCAGTGCTGGTAGGTATTTTCGTCAAAACCATTCACGCCGTTGCTGACATAGCGGCCATAGCCATCAGTGGCAGCATGCTCTAGTAGTTCGAATCCGGGTTGCTGAACCCGTTGTTCGATCTCTTCTGGTGTGCAGAAATAGCCTACTCTGAAGAATTGGTCTGCCGCTTCGTGACTGACGAGGCCTTGTTCAGAAAGTTCACTCAGTACATCAGGTGTAATCAACTCGGGAAAGTGTTGAGCAAAGAGTCCTGCCACAAAATGCCGGCTTATATAAGCTACTGCGACGACACCCCCTGGTTTGAGGACTCTGTAGGCTTCTGCCATCGCTTGCTGTCGATCAGATTCTTTCTGGAGGTGATAAAAAGGTCCGAGAATCAGAACCACATCCTGAGAGTCTGAGTCTATAAACGACAGGTCCGTTGCGCTGCTTTCATAAATGCTCAGATTAATCTGCTGCTCTTGAGACTTTCTGGTCAGAATCTCAACCTGATCCGGCACCAGTTCCACGGCATTGACCGAGATACCCTGGGCGGCATAATGCAGAGAGTAGCGACCCGTTGCTGCGCCAACTTCGGTTATCTGTGTTCCCTGCGGAATGTATTTTTCCATCAGGTGGGTGGTGGTGTCGAATTCCATTCGGGCGATGTTCTGCCTGACCAGTCGTGAGTCTTCATCGGCGTGGGTGTATTGCGCTATTAAATCGTTCATGATGTTTGTTCTTATTCTTTAATCTGTATTTCAGTCGCGTACGACGCCTGATAATGACCAGTCTCTTTGATGAATGCCTTTGTAATACTCTTGCCATCTGGCTTTTTGGCTTTCATGCTCGAAAACCCCCATCAGCCAACCTGTTTCAGCGGCAAAGTCGATATGAGCCTCTGGCAAAGCTGTGACAATGTTCTGATCAATCACAACCTGCTCACGAATAAATTGTGAGCCTTCCCAGACATGGGCCATTTCATCGGGATAATAAGCTGCGTTGGTCTGTTGTCGACCTTTCAGAATACCGGCTATGGCCAATAGCAGTGGCCCTGCACACACGGCTCCGATAACACTGCCTGATTGGGAAGCATTTTTAAGCAGCTGACTGAGAGCCTGGTTTTCGACAACGGAACCAGGATCCCCACCAGGTACTAGCAGGCAGTCAAAATGCTCTTTGAGAGCCTCTTCAAAACTCATATTGATCTGATAAAGCAGACCTGTAGAGCCTGGTAAGGTTCCTTTTACAGGAGCAGTTACATGAATTTCACATTGATTGGCAAGAAGCTCCAGCGCTGCTTTGATTTCGTATTCAATACAGCCCGGGTAAAGCAGCACCAGCACTTTTTTCTTCATTTCCATGCTTCCTGCATTTCTGACAGCGTATAACTGAATCAACAATTTCAGAAATTTGCATTAAACGACAATTGAAGTTTTATAACAATGAAATCCATTGATACATACAGGGTTCAAGCCAGCCCGATTAGTATGAGGTCTACTTTTTGGTACGTTAGTATTGCTTGTTTTGGTGTTTTCTATACTTCGATACAGAAATTCAGAACAAGAAGGTTATCGGATGTATCAATACTGGGTCAGGGCAGGGACTTGCTGGTTGTTGTTGGGGTGTTTTTTCCAGGTGCAGGCCTATGAATGCAGAGAACTTGAGCCTGTTGAATACGAGCAGACAATGTATGAACACATTGATCAGGGCCTTAAAGGCATCAAACAGGACCTGTTTGAACGATATGCCCAGTATCAGGTTGGGCCATTGAGCACAGAGAAGTTCAATGCCGCTGAACTGAAATTGTTAAACCTGATGGGGCTGATCTATGTCACATCATCGAAGTCGTCTACTGCAAGAAAGGGCGAGGAAAGCTATTTCTCTCTGGGAGATACCCTGGAACATGCCATCTACAAGTTGTCGGGAGAGGGAGATGAAAGCGATGAGGTCACCAATCTGCTGGAGGACCTGCTGGCCTGCTATGAGCGGTTTGATGGGTTCAACCTGTTGCCAAGAATCTCTCCGTTGATTTATTTGAATACCTATCGAATTCAGGGGGAAAGGCTCCTCGATTTCTATCGAGAGCTGTGTGATCGAAGCCAGCTGTGTGTCTTGGAAGTACTCTATCTGGTTAATTTGGGCATGATCAGCAGCGAAGAATTAAATCGTCAGATTGATAAGGGAAAAATGTCTAAAAAGGTGAAGCGTAATATTGGGCAGGTTGAGCAAGAGGTTAAAAAGATAGTGATTGATGTGCAGGGTGGGAAGGTTGTGCCCATTGGGGCTCGGGCTTTGATGGAGTGATAGTTGTTTCGATTGTTTCATATGTGGATTTTTAAAAGCAATATATATGTTGCTTTATTGTTAAGGCAGATCAGTAGTCACTGTAAAGCAACTTATAAATTGCTTGCTTTCAATAAAGCAACTAAAGTGTTTCATTATATGGAAAAGAAACTTATACGTTTACATCTATGAGATCATTACTTCAGCAGCTTAAAAAGCGTCGTTTAGCTCTCGGCTTGAAGCAAAGCGATATGATGTTGCGGATAGGGGTATCCCGGCAGCAATATCAATATATTGAGTCGAAAGGAAACCCCAGGCTCGACACACTCGACCTTATTGCCAAAGGTTTGAACAGTGAACTTGTTCTGGTACCTAAAGATAAGCTGGATCAGGTCAGAGCTGTGCTTGAGAGCAAGGATATTGATCGGGAAAAAACGTCTGATCCTGAAAATACGGTAAGCAAAGGTCTGTCTGATGACCCATGGAAGGGGCTGCTGGAGGACAAAGGTTGAGTATTCATCAGGTAGATGAGGTTGGTGTACTTAAACTTTTGTTGCATGGCAGGCTTATTGGTTATCTCACCAGTCATCGTAGTGGAAGAAATGCCTTAAGTTTTATTGATGAGTTTAAGGAAGATAGAAACCGTCCCACCTTCACTTTAACGACACATCCAGACTTTCCTCGTTCAGATATTCTATTAAATGAGTCTTGGACAAGAAGTCATAGGCTGCATCCTGTTCTGTCCAACCTGTTACCGGAAGGTGCATTAAGGGAATTGATTGCTCAGGGGCTGAAGGTTCATATAGATAATGAGTTTCAAATTCTATCGTATCTGGGGGAGGACCTGCCGGGAGCATTAATTGTTCAACCCGTTGACCCTGAAGAGGTCCCCGAAAATATATTATCGAGTCATGAAAAGGCTAAAGCTGTAAAGGTAGAGGGCTCTGTCCGGGAGAATAAATTCTCTTTGGCAGGTGTGCAGATGAAGTTTTCCGTGAAGGAAAAGGAAGGGCGGTATAACTTATCCAGAGGAGGGGTTCTGGGTGACTGGATAATCAAAACTCCGTCAACCATGCATCAATATGTCCCGTTGAATGAATTTACAGCTATGTCTCTGGCCTCGATAGTGGGCGTTGATATACCTGATATAAAGCTGGTGGAGCTGGACAAGCTTGATAACCTGCCACAAGTTAACTTGCCAGATGAAAAAGTAGCATTTGCAATCAGGCGGTTTGATCGTCACGAAGGCACCAGAATCCATATGGAAGACTTTGCTCAGGTGTTAGTGAAGTATCCTCATGAGAAATACAGATTCGGTAACTATGAGCAAATAGGGAAGATCCTTTATCAATACTCTGGCGATGGTATACACGACATCCAGCAATTAGCTCGACGTCTGCTGGTGAACATTCTTCTGGCAAATGGTGATGCTCATTTGAAAAACTGGAGCCTGCTTTACTCCGACGAGGTAACTCCAAGACTCTCTCCCGCATACGACATTCTTACGACCAGCGTTTATATTGAGGATGAAAAACAGTTTGCTCTCAATTTAGGGAAAACCAAAAACTGGTATGAAGTCTCCTATGAGCATTTCCAATTATGGTCCGAAAAGGCAGATATACCCTGGAGAGTCGTTAAACCTCATCTTGATGATGTTCTGGATAAAGCAAGAACTCTATGGCCCGAAAAGCTACAGGAGCTACCTATGCTTGAAGAGCACAAAATCAAACTAAAAGAGCACTGGAAAAAACTGTCGAAAGATTTCCGGGTTTGAGGTTAATGTTTTATCGGAAAAGTGCTCTAGTCATTTTTGTGAACCCGCTACGCGGTCTAAAATTCCCGTTCGGCCAATAAAAAACCCCATGTCTTGCGACATGAGGTTTTGTGTTGGTGGAGGCGGCGGGAATTGAATTCTATATTTACATTTTATTTGTTCTTTAAAATCAATAAGTTGTATATATATCAACAGGTTGTGGAGGAACAAGTGTGCCACTGATAGCAGCTGTTTGCGGCTGTATTCAATTTGAGTCGACACCCTTTTGGGTCGGTATACGACAACTGCTTGTCAAAAATTGATTAAGGTGTTTGACTTATTTTCTGGAATCCATGGTTGGCTCTTCCTCCTGCTCTTGTTCATCATCCTCATCTGGCTCGAAGATCCTTTGTGGATCTCCCACTGACTGTGGCTCATCATCATATGGCCCTTCCGAAAACAGTTCCTTAGATCGTTTTCTGAGCCTTTTCAAAAGTTCGTAATGTGTCTCTCTCATAAATGGTTACTTAAACTCACCTTCAGCCCAAAGCTTCTCAAACTCTGCCTTGGATCTCATTCGCCGATTCACACACTCAACCATATTTTCATTCGCTCTAATCCCTTCGCATTCCCAGGGAGTGTGGTACCAAGTCTCAAAAGTATCGTCTTTCCTGCGTTGTTCTTCCTGCTGTTTACGCTTCTCTTCCAGAATTCGTCTATTTTCTGCCGCTTCAGCTCTGGCTTTTGCAAGGGAAAGTTCTGCTCTGGCCTTAGCCTCCTGAGCCAGACGGGCTTTCTCTACAGCTTGCAGTCTCTGTGCTTCTTTGAGCTTCTGTTGTTGCTTCTCGGCCAATTCCTGGCTGTGTTGAACAAGAGAGTCACCATACATAGTAAATATTTTTGGAATGGAGGAGATTCCCAAGACGAAAACAACAAACGCGATAATTCCAATGATTATCCTGGGGTCAATTGGAAATGTATTTGTGGGACGCTGCTTGTAAGCTCTGAGTGGAGGTTCATCCTCATCCTCCGATCGAAATGGATCTTGATAATGAGTATCAGCCTTTGTATGTAGCATCTGGTGACATTTTGGATAGTTGCTACATCCCCAGAATCTCTCCCCTTTACTCTTACCCTTGGATCTGGTTCGGAGCACCATCTTGATATCACACGTTGGGCAAGTTGGGGTTTTATAATCGCCAGCTAAGGTATTTTCATAGATAGATAGGCGCTTATCTAATGGGAGTTGTTCTATGAGTTTCAGTAACCTGGTGCCTGATAAAAGTAATAACTTTTTGTTTTCAGCAAATGCCCTGGCATCATCTGTGAAGTCACTGGAAGTGATAAAAACACCTTGTTGAACACCATGGGCGGCCATTACGCCATAGAGTTCGCGGATAGCTTTAACGCCAATTTTTTGATGTGACCAAGCTTTACACTGTACAAATACATCTGCTTTGTTCGCAGCATCTGGCCGACTGATAATGATGTCGATACCACCATCAGCTCCAATATCAGTCAGCCGTGCTTCGAAGCCTTTAGCGTGAAAATAGTCTTTGCATAAGACTTCGAACCTTTTCCAATCCATCTCCTGAAGATGCGATAAATTCAGACTATTAACGCTTGAGCTTCCTGCTGGGTTAGATGCTTCCAAAACTTCTCCCTTAGGATCAGAGACTCAGAACAATTTTTGTTCAGTCCTTCTCTGACCAACTTTCCTTGGTGGTATACAACGTAGCTCTTATTCTTATTGCTCTAATCCTACATATGGCTGAATTCCAGTGCCACCACTTCTGAAATAGTTTTCCTTTCAGGGGGGGGAGACATTTTCTGAGGCTATTGTATTGCGATACTGAATCTTTGTTCCCAGGAAGCAAATAGATCGTCACTGACTTCCTCTTGGCTCACCTCCCTCTGAACGAATGTAATTCTGAACAATCAAAATCTTAAGCGTCAACAAAGTGTTGTGGACACAGATTCTTGCCTGTTCCTGTACAAATTACATTCATCAAGAGGTAAGCCGTTATGAAAAACTCAATGACAAACCCTATGCTTTGCACCCTGATCCACCTGATAAAGAATCAGTTGGAACTAAAGAGAAGCGAGATATCCAACCTGTCTCAATACACCACCAAAGTCATCAGGGAAACCTACAGTGACGAAGTGGATGAGCTGGTTGTCATCAAGCATATGCTGGAGGCAGAGCTGAAAGGAGAGAGCCTTGAGCGCCAGCTGCCACTCAAGTCGAAGTAAAAGGGGTTTCCCCTTTTACTTCTTCATGGGTATTCATTGCTGATTGGGTAGGAAAGTCAGGCCTTGGAAGGCTTATTACGCTAATCATATTCTGCCAGGTTTGTACTGAAAGTCAGTCCAGATAGCTCAAGTGATTCAACCAAACTCTTGAACTCAGATGTACAGAAAATACGGACTCGTTTGTCGTAAGTGAGTTTGAAAATAGGTGGTGTTGGCAGCTCCGAAAAAGAAAGCTGCTTTATTCCAGTTACTTTTCCATTACGAAGAGTCTGTTCACTAGCTACATGATCAATACAGTCATCGGCGAGTGTAGTTGCGTTCCAGATATACCAGGTATCATCATCAATTGTCATGGGTAAGAGCTCACCATAGCCACTTAGAAAGCTATTTAAAGCCTCATAGGCAGCTGGTGAAAGTGCCAGATGGTGTTGCCAGAAAGTAATATCAGGAGTATGAGCTTCCGCACCAGGCTTCTTTTGTTCAAGCGTACCGTTTACTGAGTTCCAGTTGGCAGCAAGAGAACCATTGAAGTCTTTACCTGTTGATCCACGAAGAATTTTGACCAGTTGTAGTGATGATATATAGGCGGCCATGTAGAGATCGCTGTTGTACTCTATACGAAAGATCATTAGGTTTCTCCTTTTGACTTCATAACGACAGGATCAAAGCTGCTGTGTTGCAGTTGGTGTCTGATACCATCTCCTTTTGCCAGAGCTTCTCTAATACTCTGCTCATCCATTTCGAATGTAATTTCTCTTTCCAGCCAGCGATAATAATGCCAGCGATGAATTCTCCCGTGAACAACTGCATTTGGAAAGTCTGTCCCGATTCTATCTCGTTCAGCTTTCGGCAGCCATGCTCCATTATCTGGATCGTCAACACGGATATTATTGAGTGCAAGAATAGCTCTTAATACATCTGCTTCACCATGAGCACCAGAAATAATGGCATGAGCTTCCCAGCGTGGTGCTGGTTTAGCCAGACCAGAAGCCCTCATGTGTTTTCCTAGTCTATCACTGTCGTGAGCTTCACTAACGAAGGCTTCATCATCATGGGTTGCTGCCTGATAGGTTGCGAGATTAGCCTGTAACTGACTTATATTTCTGATGTGATTCAGTTCAGTCTTTATATAACTTTCAAGCTCTTTCCTGGTTTTAGCTTTGAGCTTAGGATTGTTTTTCAGTCTGCTAATGGCCTGGTCTACTGGTTTTTGCAGTGCATAGGCTACTTCTTGAGGGGGGAGCATCCTGCTTCCTTAATTATTGTTGCTACTTTGGGGTAGATTTTTACACAGCTTTGGCCTTGTTTCTATGGCGAAAGCAAGTAATGAACTACCTGAAAATAAAAATGGTTGGGGAGCTATACTCCCTATCTTTTAGCTAAATATAGCTTTCGAAAGTTATCGACGGAATAGTCTTAAGTATGAGGATATTTAGTGGTAAGTATTACATATAGGATAATGCTTTCCTGACAAAAAGTTTTTCAAAATTAGATAGATAAGAAAATGAATCTTTCTTGTGCTCTGAAAGTGATTCTATAACCGAGTCGATATTTTCTAAATCATCGAACTCGACATTGTTTATGATTTTTTTCGCTATCTGATTTGGAATTCCAAACTCTTCAAGGGAATTAATTGCGGCAGGTAAATAAAAGTGTTCAAGTGATGTGGCAAAAGGTTTGTAGTCACCATGGTTATACCCAAATCGACTAAATATAACTTCTTGTATATCACTAATTGCATACAATATTTTTGGAAGGTTGTAGTTCACTAAATTTTTCTTAAAATTGAAAACAGATTGAACAGCATCATCAATATTATAATTTTTATTGCCTTTTTTCCAGAAAACAAAATCCTGATTAATTAAATCCTTATCATCAACCTTCTTGATGATGTCGATTAACTTTTTAAATAGTTGCTGCTCTGATCTGACAGTGCCACCAGCCATAGATGACACATTAAAATACTTGAACATAATCATGGATAAGTGACGTAGCTGCTCTGATGTCGGATAGATGCTATCCCACTGCATCTGCTTATTCCAAGAACCACAGTTAGTTATTAAATCATTTGCAAAATCAATTAATCTATTTGGAGGGACTCCTTGGTGTTTAAGAAGCAGTGGCAAAGGAAGAATGTTTTGATCATAAAATTTTCTAACTTTACTTTTATTTTGTTCATCCTTTACTTCAGTACCTAAATGTAAAAGTAGTGACTCTGATGCGTTATCACTTTGAGTTAGAATAGGAACGTCAATGAATGGTAGCTCGACTTTTGGCCTATCACCTAAAATAAATACATTTCCGACGAAATGTTCAAACATTCTACCAGATCGGCCTGAGATATTATTGAATGTAAACATGTCTAGTTTAGTTCTTCTAGTAATGCAGTCATCGTATATCACAATATTTTTTGCATTAGTATTTACACCTTCGATTAAGGTAGATGTGCAGATCAATATGTTAATCTTTGAATCATTAAATAAATCTACTATTAATGCTCCAACAGCTCTCGGCAACTGAGCATGGTGGTAGGCAATGCCGTGCTTTACTCCTTCAACGAGGGTCCAGTTTTTATGGAAATTATCAGATAACCACTCAGCTAGATCATTATTGTTACCATCAGGGGTTAGTAATCCCGATTCTAGTATACGACACATAAGAGAGCTGGAACGCTTAGGTGACTTACAATAAATAACAGTTTGCTCATTGCGCCCAATGTTTTCTAATATTTGGAAAAGTTTTTGATCTCTTTCTATATCAATATCAGCATCTTTACCTGTTGTTTCTAAAGGATAAAAATGCTCATTTGTGGCAACAGTTGCGTATGAATCAAATTTAAGAAAAGTGCATCTCAATTCTTCTTCAATACCAGAGACAAGTCCATTTATTTTTGGGCCTAGCATATAAAAACGCTTGCATTTTTTATATAGCTCTCTGAACGCTAAATTTAAGCGGTCACACCTTTCATCATTTTTCTTTGTAGGCGCTAATTTGTAAAATTCATCAACAATAAAAAAATCTATAGATGAAAAGTTATTGTATTCTAGAACCCTTTCCTGGGTAAATATGTAGATGTTTCGATGACTGGGTTGCTGAGTAACTTGTGTGATGACTTTGTAGTTTTCTCTGTAGCTGAACAGTTTTTTCTTTAATTCATCAATTAACGCGATTGTTGGAACTACAATGACAATGTTGTCAAATTCATTACTTGCTACCAGAGCCTCTATAATCAAGCTTTTTCCGAAACTAGTTGGTGCGCTGAGAATAACGTTTTGCTCATTCATTATTCTATGGAACACTTCGGCTTGACGTATATGAAATGTCTTTTCTTTGTCTTGTGGGGTTGTAAATAAACTGTGTTTTATTCTATCTCTTATTGTTGAATTTTCTTGGTCTATGTATGGGAAAAGCCCTAACTCTCCTAGTAAGTGGTCAAGGATGAAAGCATCCTCCATTTCATCCTTCCGCTCTAGAGCTCTAATAACAATATCTTGAACTAAAGACTCATTAGTATGGGAGTTGAACTTATTGATGAGGGAAGGAAGAAAGTTATCCCAGTCATTAAATGAGTAGTCGTTCAGCTTGTTTTTTGCTTTTTGGTACCAATTACTCATGAGTTTAATTCCTTTAGTAGTGCGCCATTAATTTGGTTGATGCTAGATACAGGAAAATAAAAAACCCTTAAGTTGATTAGTTTTGTCAGCTTCTCGTTAACTTCTTCTTTGATTAGCTTTCGGCATTCTTGAATTTTTTCTTTGAAATTTTTTAGAAAGTCATCTTTGTTGTAACTGGTAATGATTTCACTGTCATGCATAATGAAAACTGGTATTATGATTTTATCAAACCTATCTTCTAAATTCAGGCTGGAATCTGCAAGTCTTTCTAGTTTTTCCTTATGTGGCCATGATGAATCAATCTCGGAAGTAAGTGCGTAGAAACGTTTTTTTAAAGATTGTATACTTGCTATATATTCAACTGTGTTAATTGCTTGTGTTACAGCATCTTCAACAGTTGTGTTAACTGAGGATGCGCCTATCCATAATTCTATGCTATCAAAATTTAAAATGGCATGAGTACATGAAAACGTTTTATTGTTTTGGTCGAAAACTTTATTCATTATGGGAATGGTAGAGTATGACTCACGAATTGCTATGTGTAAGCAAAGATCCCCTAATGCATTTAAATCTTCAGCTGGATAGTTGTCTCTGGCATATTTAAATAGCCTTCTTTCTCCACCTGAAAAATTAGCTTTTTCGTAATTCCTAAAAAACTGCTGGACAGAGAAAGAGAATAATACTTTTCCCTTGCAGCGACTATCCTTTATCCCATGGTTTTCTCAACCCGCAACGAACAGCAGAGTGAACAGACTGCAAAGCTTCTTAGGTTTATCACTCAGCAGCAAGAACAGATCACTCAGCAGCAAGAACAGATCACTCAGCAGCAAGAACAGATCACTCAGCAGCAAGAGCAAATTGCTCTTCTGAAAGAGCATATCGAAGCTCTTGAGGCAGAGATACGGCAATTGAAAAAGCTGCCGCCAAAACCAGACATAAAGCCGAACACAAAGCCGTCTGATGACGAAGCCAGCGGCGGGATTGACTTTGATACATCGACTCAAGAAGATGGCAGTACAGAAGATGGCGACCGAAAACGCAAAGTCAGCAAGCCGGATGAGCGCACTCGAAACCCGCGTAAATCACCGTCTAAACCACCCATTGAAAAAAGCATAGAGCTTGAGGTGGAGAACGTACCACTGGGCTCCACCTGGAATGGCTATACACCATTCGACATTCAGGAGCTGACGATTAAGGCAACCAGCATCCGCTACCTATTGGCGCAGTGGATAACGTCTGATGGCAAAACACTGACAGCAAAGCCTCCGGCTAGCTTGCACAGTCATCATTATGGATCAGAATTACAAGCCTATGTTCTCCACCAGTATTACGGATGCTCGGTTACTCAGCCTCAGTTACTGGAATCACTCTGGGATATGGGGCTATCGATATCGGATGGTGAATTGAGTCATCTCATCATCAAGGGGCATGACGCATTTCATGCCGAAAAAGATGACATTCTGGCTACAGGCATTCGCTGCTCCAGCTACCTTCAGACAGACGACACGGGTACAAGGCATAAGGGGCAAAATGGCTACTGCACCATTATTTGTAATGAGTCATTTGCCTGGTTTGCGAGCACCAGGAGCAAAAGCCGGGAAAACTTTCTGAGCCTTTTGCACCGCCCGTATCGGACTTACACGCTGACAGAAGATACTCTGGCGTATCTGGAAGAATATAAGTATCCAAAAAAATGGTTGAGAGTCATCAAGCGGTATATCGGAGTGACCTTTCTGAACCGTAAGGCATGGGAATCCTGCATGGACGACCACGGTCTAACGGGAAAGAAGCGTCGCCAACAAGCCTGTGAAGCATTGATTTATGCCAGCCTGATCCACCATGGTGCGGGACATCTCACAACCTTTAGTGATGGGGCGCAGCAGTTTAATGTCTTTAAGCATGCTCAGTGCTGGATACATGCAGAGAGAGGTTTAGCCAAGGTTCACCCGGTGAATGACCAGCAGACAAAGGCTCAGTACTGGTGTCGAACATGGCTTTGGGCTATTTACAATGATCTGAAAGCATTCAAGGCTGCACCTGATGAAGAGAGTGCTCTCAGCGTATGGTTGGGCTTTCAGGCACTTATCCAGACGCAAACCGGTTGTGATGACTTGCAGGTAGCATTGGCAGGTCTTTCAGTTATAGAAAAAGAGTTGTTACTGGTATTGGATGATCCGAGATTGCCACTGCACAACAACCTGAGTGAGAGCCAGATACGCGAATACGTCAAGCGACGAAAGATCAGCGGTGGAACGAAAAGCGAAGCTGGGCGGCAATGTCGCGACACTTTTGCCAGCCTGAAGAAAACGTGTCGCCTGTATGGTCTTTCATTCTGGGACTATCTGACAGACAGGTTAACAGGCAGTGGCTCGTTTCCAAGGCTGACGGACTTGATTGAAAAAGCTTCTCACATACTACCTTGTGGGCTTTGCAGCAGTTATTAAGAAGCTACCCTTTTCACTTATCGTAGGTAATAACCATGAAAAGGATTGTGATATTTCTATTGATATATTCCACGAATTCATTTTCTGGAGCATTAGCATATAAATCAAGTGTACAATCATTTACCATTGCTGCGTTTTTGATGACAGGGGTTTTTAAGTATGATCTGAAAGGTTATATTTCAGACTTAACTCTTCATAAACAAGACAACTTTGTTTTTTCTTCTGATAAAGAAAAACCTACATTGAAAAAGAAGTCATGTATCTCATACCCTATAAATTGTCCTGGTGATAAAAAGGAGGGCTCACAGAAAAATGAGGGTCAAGCTTCGGAACAATCTGGCAATCAAAAAGTTCAGCAAACAGTAGATTCTACCAAAATAGGCACTAAAAAAAAGGCGTTATTTTGTGGTTCGGATGGAAATGATCCAGATCCACCTGAAGAAAACCAAGATAATCCAGCAGAAAAATATGGTGCTGAATGCTTACCTGTATGGAAAGATGAGCAATCTGAAAACACAATTGTTTTTGTAATTAAAACTAAAAACCTTCGAGTGCCAGATAAAAAGTCAGATTCAGGCCATACCACACCTGCTGCAAAGATTTACATAGATGGACAAGCAGTTACATTTTACATTAGATGGGGGTCCTCAGAAAGTTCTGATCCGTTTTTGGTCGCTAGGGGGGAGAACTGGAAAACACAAGAAAGTTCAGATGAAAGCCCCTCAGATGAAAGCCCCAAGGATGTGTTGATGCTCTTTTTAAGCATGCTAGCTCAAACAACTCCACAGTCTACTTTAGAAGAGATCGATGAAGTTGTCCCACATTGTGTGCTCCCTCGTGTCACTAGAGGAGATGGTCATAACTACATAATATGGGGTAGAAATAACTTTCGTCTTGCTAATCATCCGACTATTAATATCCCGACTATAAGTCTCAGTTCGAGTTCTGCTTTCACTGGTGCGGAAGCCTTGAATCCCAATGGTTGGAGTCAGAACAGCATTTGGGGTATTCATGTAACAGATCATAATAACACCGTTGCTATTTCACTTGAAGAAATAACATTTCAAGATAGAGCCGACACTTTTTTGTGGGATGGGCATGCAATGGATGGGTGGAGAGCGTCTGAACTAAGAGACCACTTACAAACAGATCATAATATTGAAGCGGATGGTCTAATAACTGAAATCAATCAATTACCCGCTATCCAAGGCTGTAGCCACTGTGAAAGAATATCAATGCAAAGTAAACAGCTACATGCTTTCTGGAGTTCACTACAAACCCTTCTGGATAGGGAAGATTGCCCTGATGAACTCCATTTTAAAGTGACCATTAGACCAAAGCAATCTTAACAAGCTGTTCCCTGATTGGTTACGGCTAAAACCAGCCATTTAAATCGGGTAAGGGCTGACTTTTCTTCAGCCCTCCCCACACCACCCGGCATGCGGGTCCGCACCGGGCGGTTCACTGAAAGTTTTAACCGTTTACAGCTTCATTAGCCTGTTTTACCTGCCTTTATCTTCATACTTGAATCCAAAGCTTGCACACAGGCTCACCTGTAAACGGCCAAAGCCGGTTTCATGCTCTGTCGCCAATATCGGGTAAGGGCCGGTCGGCTCGTTCGATATTGAGGGAACATGACTCCTCTCTGCTTTCCGTGTTCAGCCCTTCGTTGGCGACTCCTGTCGAACAACTACTATGGCTTCTGCTGACTTCTGCCTGAACACAAACAGAGTTACCCCTGTATGCGCTATCGTGTGTTCATCGCGTTCGCTCGTTCTGGCTGATGACACCAGAACGCCAGGCCTGTGAAACCAGTGGCCAAACTGGATAGTGAACACGATCGCCTGTCGGGCAGATCTCCCCGGATAAGGACATGAACCTTCAGTGCACAACCGCCGCATTTACCGTATCTCGCAACCGGGGGGCTTCGTGATCATTGGCCCACTCGCCCCAGAGACTCGGCCTTGTATGCGATTTCTGTTCGTCGGCTCGCACCTTTGCACTCGGGCTTCCTCCGCACAGCACCTCGCGGGGCTGCACTTGCCGTCGGCTAGTGGTTAGGATTTGTCTAAAAATAACTTCCTGACTTCACCCTGCCTCAGGAGTGGCAGTGTAGTTCCATCTGGGTAGAAGCTTATCAAACTGAATAGTCATATTTTCTTTAAAATCGGCTGCATATTTTCGAC
>NZ_JBPCXO010000006.1:0-2796 GCF_051008435.1 Endozoicomonas sp.
CAGCTTTCCAGCTTTCCAGCTTTCCAGCTTTCCAGCTTTCCAGCTTTCCAGCTTTCCAGCTTTCCAGCTTTCCAGCTTTCCAGCTTTCCAGCTTTCCAGCTTTCCAGCTTTCCAGCTTTCCAGCAAATTACATTCTCAAATCTGTCCTGGTTTGATGATATACTGATTTGTCTTTTCTTATATATTTAATAACCGTCGTTTAAATGTGCACTGGACTGTAATGACTGATCCTGCTCTGGATGTTCTGCAAAATACTTTCGGGTTCGAATCTTTCCGTGGCTTTCAGGGAGAGGTGATCAGTGAGGTCACAGAAGGGCGCGATGCACTGGTTCTAATGCCCACCGGCGGTGGTAAGTCCCTGTGTTATCAGGTGCCTGCGCTGGTCATGCCGGGTACTGCGGTCGTCGTGTCCCCCCTGATTGCTCTGATGGAAGATCAGATCAGCAATCTTAAACAGCTTGGTATTAGAGCCGAAAGCCTGCACTCAGGCATTTCAATGGAAGAACAGTACCGTATTGAGCAGGACCTGTTCACCGGGCATCTTGATTTGCTTTATGTGGCACCTGAGCGTTTGATGACAGAAATGATGCAACGGAAGTTGGATCAGGTTCGAGTGTCTTTGTTTGCCATTGATGAGGCTCACTGTGTTTCTCAATGGGGGCATGATTTCAGACCCGAGTACTTACAGCTCTCAGTACTGAAAACACGTTTTCCAACCGTTCCCAGAATTGCTCTGACAGCCACCGCCGACAAACGAACCCGTCAGGAAATCATTGAGCGTCTGGGTCTGGAGCAGGCGAGAGTCTTTGTAGACAGTTTTAATCGAGCCAATATCTTCTACCGAATCAGCCAGAAGAAGCAGGGCAAGCAACAGTTACTGAGATTTCTTGAAAAAGAGCATCCGGAGGATTCTGGAATTGTGTACTGTCTTTCCAGAAAACGGGTGGAAGATACGGCAGCCTGGTTGAATGCTCAAGGTCGAAAAGCATTGCCTTATCATGGTGGGATGACGGCCCATGATCGAAAAAATAATCAGCATCGATTTATCAATGAAGAAGGCATGATTATTGTGGCTACCCTGGCGTTCGGAATGGGTATCGATAAGCCTGATGTGCGGTTTGTTGCCCATCTGGATTTACCGCGCAGTATTGAAGCGTACTATCAGGAAACCGGTCGGGCAGGTCGTGATGGCCTTCCGGCAACAGCCTGGATGGTCTATGGGCTTCAAGATGTCATGTTGCTGAGGCAGATACAATCCAACTCCATGGCTGCACCCGAAATACAAAGAATTGAACAGCAAAAGCTGGAGGCCATGTTATCTCTCTGTGAGGTAACAGGTTGTCGCCGCCAGGTATTGCTGGAGTATTTTGATGAGCCCCTGAAAGAGAAATGTGGCAACTGTGATCTCTGTCTGGAACCCGTCACCACCTGGGATGGTACTGAAGCGGCTCGAAAAGCACTCTCCTGCGTTTTTCGCACTGGGCAGATGTTTGGTGTTTCTCATCTGGTCGATGTGTTGTTGGGGAAAGAAACCGCCAAGGTCAGCCAGTTTGGCCACCGACAGTTAAGTACATTCGGTATAGGCAGCGACTTCAAGCAGAGTGAGTGGCGTTCCGTCTTCCGTCAGCTGGTGGCCCGAGGGTTTATCAATGTTGATGTGGAAGGGCATGGTGCACTCAAACTGAATGAAAAATGCCGACCTCTTCTCAAAGGTGACGAGCGATTACTGCTCCGTCAGGACCGTTACGAATACGCCACTGAAAAAGCCGCACGCAAAACCCGAAGTGTGGATCAGGGTCGAGTCATGATTGACGACCAGGATCGCCCACTCTGGGAAGCCATGAGAACCCGCCGCAAAGAGCTGGCGGAAGAACAGGGCGTGCCCGCCTATGTCATTCTCAATGACAAAACACTGTATGAGATGCTGAAAGTGAAGCCCACCAGTCTGGAGGCTTTGTCTCATATTTCAGGAGTGGGTGAATACAAGCTGGAAAAGTATGGGCAGATTTTTGTTGAGTTGATTTCCGGGTTTGTTGTTCCTGTTCATTAATCGACTGTGATCCTTGATAGAGTCACAAAGCTCTGGTTCCCATGCTCTTGAGTGGGAACGGGACTTAAGATCTAGAAGTTTAGGTAGTACCTTCTAGGCTAGCCATCAGGCTAGCCCGTCTTCAAGAAGCTAAAACCTTATGTCTGTTAAGGCAGAGGATAACGGGAATACTCGTACACTCCAGCTTCGCGATTATCTGATAAGACATAGAGAAAATCACCAGTCTGAGTCTCGTGAATTCGAACAATCTCAGTGCCTGTGCGCAAAGTTTGTAATACTTCTGGCTCACTCTTTCCATAAGAAATTCGGAGAATCCTATTCTTTTCTTGGTATATCACATCTCCTGAAAGTGTCCCAGTCGTCGCAGCATTTCTATAGAGTGAGGGTCTCATAAGCTCTGAGACAACAACTTCTGTTTCAGTCCCATCCGGAGAGGCTCTTAGAAGTTGCGGAACTGATGCATTATTCTCTACTAAGTCGAGTCGAAATATTAGTGAGGGGCTCGAGGGTGGAGAAATCACACGAACAGTATTATTAGAGGAGCCATAATGAACCCTCACAGGATTGATTGCATCAGGGTTATTAACTTCTAGACGATTATATGTCCCATTATCTACAGTGAATGTATAGGAATTTCAAAGCACAGGTAGAACACCTTTCGTCGTATAGTTTTGCCGGATTTTCCTGAGAAGCAGTCAGGCTGTTTTCCCTGATTCTAAAAAACATCAGTTTTACAGGTAATGCAC
>NZ_JBPCXO010000007.1:0-16193 GCF_051008435.1 Endozoicomonas sp.
AAGAGTCCCCCTGTAGCAATACCTGTCAGCGCAGGTGCTACAGCGAAAGGTGTTGAGAGTTCTCAGCATGGGTCACAAGAAGCCCCCACTATAGCCGCATCAGCGGCTTAGTGGTGGGAGTACGTCAAAGTCTCTTTGCCTCATCATCTAAAACTGAAAAGTTTCAAACTTCCTCTAAATTGAAATTGGCGTTGTATGTCAGTCGGTCTTTTAATCCTGAAGAACGCTGGGTTTTCTGCTTGATGGATTGAATCAGAATCTGTGGCGGTGTAAACAGGTCCAGTCTCGACTTTGCGCGAGTAATGCCGGTGTAAACCAGTTCCCGGGTTAGAACCGGTGTCATTTGTTCCGGGAGGGCCATAACGGTATGGGGGAATTCTGACCCCTGACTTTTATGGATGGTCATGGCAAAGACGGTCTGGTGCTCTGGCAATCGGCTCGGCAGAAGATGTTTCAGGCTGCCGTCGGGTAATTCGAATACGACTTTTAAGCGGCCACTGGGGTCAGGAAGAGCAATACCAATATCACCATTGTACAAACCCAGGTCATGGGCATTACGGGTAATCAAAACCGGACGGCCCGGATACCACAAGCCTTCAGAAGGCATCAGGTTTTTTCGGGCCAGAGCTTGGCGAATGCCTTCATTCAATCCCTCCACACCCAGGCGCCCCTCCCTTAATGCACAGAGTAAACGAAAACGATTGAAAGCATTCAGAACCGTTTTTTCGTCTTTGCCATCGTTAATGGCCTGTAGGTAGGGGGTATAGCCTTTCATACAAAGGAGCATCAGCTGTTGGTAATTGCTGTCGTCCAAGGGGTGCAGGGCAATGTCATCAAAGTGCTGCTGAAACACACGGGTTATTTGTTGGGTGTCTCCCCTGTTCACTGCCTTGGCGAGTGTTCCTATGCCAGAGCGAGCATCAAATCGGTAACTTTTCTGGAGCTGGCAGAAACGATCATTAATGGACTGGCTCTGTGATGCTGACCAGGACTTCAGATTGAACCCTGTCAATTGTTCAAGGGTATCAGCCTGTCCCGGAGAATAACCGCCCTCAGCCGCAGAGCAGATATCGCCCAGAACACTGCCAGCATCCACAGAAGCAAGCTGATCCCTGTCACCCAGTAGAATGATCTGGGCATGGTCTGGCAAAGCATCCAGTAAGTGTCGCATCAGTGGCAGGTCGACCATGGAGGCCTCGTCTACGACCAGAATATCCAGATGCAGAGGGTTGCTGGCAGTGTGGCGGAACTCGGGGCTGTTAGGGATAACGCCGAGCAGCCGGTGGATCGTACCTGCCTGGCTGGGAATCAGACGGCGAACATCCTCACTGCAATTCAGCGCTGGCAAAGCGCCACCAATAGATTCCGTGAGTCGGGCAGACGCTTTACCGGTGGGAGCTACCAGTCGGATGTCGGGTATCTTGCCGCTTTTCAAACCTTTCTCGACCAGCATGGCCAGCAGTCGTGTGACGGTGGTGGTTTTACCTGTTCCCGGTCCGCCACTGATCACCACAAGAGGTTGAGTTGCCGCCATGGCAGCCGCTGCTTTCTGCCAGTTCAGGCACTGTTTCTGGGGAATAAGCTGATCAAGAGCAGTCAGGTCATCGGCCTGGCTTGCCGACATCAGAGTCTGGGTGGACGTCTGCCAGTCAATGGATTCAGGGAATTCTATATCAAGCCACTTGATCAGATATTCCTGAAGTGCTTCTGGATCACGGGTGCCGGGTCGATTCTCAAAAAGGATGGAATAGTTTCGCTTGAATAATCGATCCAGAATCTTTCGAGTGTCCTGAAGATCGTCTGACTGCTTTCCCCCTTTAAGCAGATGCTGGGCAACAAGGCACTCATGTTGCCAGTAGCGGTAGAGATAGAGTCTGTTGCTGTCCAGAATCAGGGGGGTATTACTGCCCCCCTGGCTGATGACAGCGCTTGAAACCAATGAGTTAATCAGTGTGTGTTCGGCTTTGCTGTCAATGTCAGCCAGAGCCCTGAGCTTGTTGCTTTCAGCCAGGTTCAATTCGAACAGGGGAGCACTGAATAAATGGTTCAGTTCCAGACACAGGTTGCCTCGACCTAATTCATGGCTGATAAGAGCAGCAACAAGAGCGACACTTGGCGTGTCGTCCAGTTCATGAATAAAACGGGCAAACTGGTAATCCAGAGGACGAATCCGACCTTGTTGATAGAGGTGCTTGAGGGCGGTGATCATGAAGAGACTCCAGTCTGGTTAGAGCGTTCTTCACTCATTGCAGATTCTCCATAAAAGAGGCGATCCAGCTTTTCAATCAGAACTTTGTTGGGGCGGCAATGGTAAATACCAGGCCGGTGCGGCTCATCTTTTCTGATCCCTCTGAGGAACAGGTAATAGGTGCCGCCAAAGTGTTGTTCAAAATCATAGTTGGGCAGTCGACTGCTCAACAGTCTGTGCAAAGCCAGTGAGTAAAGCTGATACTGAAGATCGTATCGGTGCTCGATCATGACTTTCTGCATGTTGTCCTGGGTATAATCGCTGAGCTGATCTCCCAGCCAGTTTGATTTGTAGTCCAGCACATACCAGCGACCTTCGTATTCAAAAGTCAGATCGATAAATCCTTTTAGCATGCCCTTAACGGTGACAAAGTCGAGTAACCCTGCCTGAGCCGATAGCGGGTCTTCAGACTGCAGGATGGCGTTCAGTTCCCTGGCTCTGAGTCTGCTCACCGGCAGGTAAAACTCCATCTCCACTTTTTTGGAATGAGGGGCCAGTCCTGCCAACGATAATCCGCTGTCGTCCAGTGGGGCGTGCAGGCAATGATCCAGCATGGTCTCCAGAGTAGAGCACCACTTTTCATCAAACCCTTCTGTCTGTAATTGTTCCAGAATATAGTCCGACAAATCGTCTGGTAATGAGTGCGAGTCGTTCGTTTCCAGATGTTCCAGGTTTTCAAACAGAGCATGGAGAAAGGTTCCGGGACGAGCACCTTTTGGGAAGGTGAATATATCGATCCTTTCTGCTTCAGGCTCTGACTCGTCATTCTCTTTCAGAACTTCCATGTCCAGACCTGCGGTTTCCAGTGAGGCGTCTGGCTCCTGCACGGTTTGATGACCCTGACTGTGAGACGTTCTGGACAGTGCAGAATAACTGGTGACCCACCAGTCTTTCTGAATGCTTCCCTGAAACTCTGCTGCTTCAAGTTTTGGTTTGACTTCTGCAGGTGCTTGCCAGCGAGGCAATTTGGAATCAGGTACCGGCACGGATTCTATTAAAATGCCATCATCACTGGTTTGAAGCTCCTCTAACTTACTTGCCAGCTCAGAAGTTTGAATCTTCTGGTCACCGTTAAGTAGCCAGCCAACTGCCGTTTTATGGAGATCGGTATTTGCTCCTTTTTTTTCTCTGCCTGTTTTCAAAGCTGTGATACCTGCATAGCAAGCGTGAATTGAACGAGTCAGGGCTACATACAATAATCTTAGGTCTTCTGCCAGTCGTTCTTTATCAGCTTTCTGAATTGAGCTGTCATTGCCTGAAAAATCAAGAACAGTGTTTTTGCCATCATGATAAACCGGCTTTTTCTCTTCTTTGAACTCAGTAGCAAAGGGCAGAAAAACCAGATTATATTCCAGCCCCTTGGATTTATGGATGGTGACGATCCTAACCAGTTTTTGCTCACTCTCCAGATGGAGTTGCTGTTCTTCTGCATTGATATCCGGAGTCAAAATACGCTCAGACAGCCATCGTTTTAATGCATGGGGAGTATCCACTTCAAAGCTGGCTGCCGCAAGCAGCTCACCAATGTGGAGATAGTCTGTCAGACGCCTCTCGCCATCAGGAACTGAGAGTAGTTGTTCAGCAATTTGTCTGTGGCTGGTCAAGCTCCTGAGCATGGGCATGACACCCTGCTTGTGCCATATTTGCTGGTAGTTCAGGAATTCTTCAACGGTACTTTCCCAGAGCTGTTCATTCTCATTTAAAGCATTCAGTTCGTTGGCTGAGAGGTTGAATAAAGGTGTGGCGAGAGCCGTACGCAGGATGCGTTCATCCCAAGGGTTAAGGCAGGCATCCAGTAACCTGGAGATATCCATTGCTTCCTGAGTGTTAAAAACAGATTCCCTGCTACTGAGGTAGACACTGGCAATCCCTTTACGAGCCAGTGCTTCCCTGATTTTTCTCGCTTGTCTTCCATTTCTTACCAGTACTGCGATGTCATTCGGTTGTATGGGACGAGCTTCGTCTTCCGAGTGGAAGACACACTGATTAGAGTTTGCCAGGGTGAGCAGTCGGTTGATTTCGAAGGCAGTGGCTTCTGTTAACTGTTCTTCGAAGTCGTTCTGGCTGATGGCCACTCCGTCATCACTTTCCAGCAGCCAAAGCCGCAAAGCCGGTAAAGGCTTTTGGTTTTCCAATAGCCTGGTTTTGTCAGCTATAGGGGAGGGGGCAACGGGTTGATAGGGAATGGCTTCATAAATAAAGGGAGCATTGACACCGTGCTCAAATACTTTGTTGACACTGTTTATCATGGCACTGGTTGAACGCCAGTTGGTGCCCAGTGAATACAAGTCCCTGGCTTCAGTCCTTGCCTGCATATAAGTGAAGATATCGGCACCGCGAAAAGCGTATATAGCCTGTTTAGGATCGCCTATCATCAGAAGTCCAGAGGGAGAGCCTTCTGGATTATCCTGAGGGTAGATTCGAGTGAAAATGGAATACTGCTGTGGGTCAGTATCTTGAAATTCATCGATCATGGCGACAGGAAACTGCTCTCTGATCGCGTTGGCGAGTACCTCGCCTGATGGGCTGGTGAGAGCCCTCCGAAGATTCGATAGCAGGTCGTCGAAGGAGGTCAGTCGGCTCTTGTCTTTTAGTTCAGCGCAACGTTGACGGATATCTTTCAATGCCTGAATCAGTATCATGTGTTCAAAAGCGAAGAGCAGGCTCATAGGTTGGTTTAGTAACTCATCAATCAGGGTAAAGACTGTGTGCTCTGGCATATTGCCGGTTTTGGTGAGACTTTTTTTGAGGGATTCTGTGCCATAGATCTCCCAACTTTCTTTATTTCCCAAAGTTGGAAATAATTCATCACTGTAAGCAAACTCTGTCATCAGCAAAAAGCGGGCAATAGGCTTGGAGTTTTTTCTCAAGCCAGCACCGAGCAGAATGTTTTCAATGATTTCATGTTCTGATTTCCAGAGCCGCCTGATTTCTATGGCAGGCTTAACATACTGGTGAGTCAAGGTTTCCAGACAATCTGGAAGCTCTCCTGCCAACAGTTTCAGGTCTGGTTTGGCGAGGTACTCCCTGATTCTCTTTAAAAGGTCATCGGGTGTTTTCCATAGTTTAACTGCAATGGCTGCCAGAGGTTTATCCAGTGGGTAAAAGTGCTGCCGCCAGAAATCGGCAGTGGACTGTTTCAATAGCGGTTCTATATCTGTGACCAGCTCCTGGTTAAAGAGCGAGCCGCTTTCGAAGGCGTGTTGTTTCAGCATTCGCTGGCAGAAACCGTGAATGGTAAAGATCGCTGCTTCATCCATCTGCCTTTCTGCCAGTAACAGGAGGTGCTCGCACTTTTCTGGATGTTTCAGGGTATCGATCAAGTGTTGTATAACTTCGTCACTGGAGTGGCCTTCGCCAAAAGCCTTTCTGGCGACTTGCAGCCTTTTTCGAATCCTGTCCCGCAACTCCTTGGTAGCCGCCTCGGTAAAGGTGACCACCAGAATCTGGTCGACAGTCAGGGGCTGGCGGGCGGAGGAATCTCCATGGCCTAATACCAGACGGAGATAGAGGTTGGCAATGGTGTATGTTTTACCTGTTCCGGCACTGGCTTCGATGAGTTGATTGCCTTGCAGGGGCAAGGTTCTGGCATCCAGCTCTCGGATCGATTGACCACTCATTGGCTACCTCCAGTCCCATCCGTTATGTGCTGGAGGGCGGGTGACAATATCAATTGTGCCAGGGCTTGAAACCTCTGCATGGTCGGTTCAAGTTCAGGGTATATTCTGCGGATATAGGGGTCGGCGGATTCTCCAGGTGACCAGTCATCGCCATAAAAGGTTTTGAGTGCTTTCGTTTCTGCCTTATCCAAGCCTTTGTCTGCTTCTTTAAGCCACGCGAAAGCGGTATCAGGAAAATAGGGTTGAGGGTAATCTTGTCCTTTTGAAAAGTGGGTTGCCAGCTGGTTCAGTTCATCAAGAGCTGCAGTTGCTGACACTGTTTCAAACGTTACTTGCTTATCCTGACCTATTAAGATTGTCACTCCAGGAGAAGGGTGGCTGGCGCAGTAACAGAGATGTTCTATCCAGGCGCTGAGAAGATCTTTGGCTTTGATTTTGGCGGGCCGAAACCTGACAAGACCACTCTGAAAGTGATTGCGCAACCAGCCAGAGAGCTTCAATAAGCCTGTTTCCAGGTTGATTTCAACGTCTTCTTGCCGGTGGACGCTGAGTTCACGAACGCATTCAACCAGTGGGGAAACCAGCTTATATTGTTTCTCCAGAAGTAGGTCTCCAAAAGCGGCATGGGGTATTGCACCAGTAGCATTGATCAGGTTTTTAAACTCATCAAAGTGGCAGTCACCAAGAAGGGCTTCGCTCATCTGCAGTTTGAGTTGGTAGGCTTGCAGATTATCCAGATCAAAGGGTTCACTATCTTCAATCTGTTGATGGCTTTGAGAGAAATAGACTTGCAGTCGCCGGTTGCAGAAATATTGGCATGGATTGCGGAAGAACCTCAGGAATTCAGCCAGTTCCAGTTCCTCTGACCTGTTCTGGGCAGGCAGTGGTGCCTGAATAAAAGGCTCGGGTTCTGCTTTCTCGTGAGTGGCAGCAGGTAGCCACTCTTTGGCATAACTGAACAGGCCGCTTCCCGGAGTGAAGTTCTCCTGGCTGAACGGTTGCAGCCGATGTTCAAAAACCAGGCTCTGTAAGGAGTCCTTGTCGAGGAAATTGTCGTGGAAAAACTGGCTGCAATATTCCTGCAGTTCTGTCACCAGTACGGAAGGTATGCGTTCACTGTTGTCTTTTATGTTCCGGCCTGTGTAACTGATGTAAAAAGTCTGGCGGGCAGACAGTAAAGCCTCAAGAAACAGATATCGGTCGTCTTCACGACGAGAGCGGTCACCCCTTCTGGGACTTTCTGTCATCAAGTCAAAACCAGCCGGAGGAATACTTCTTGGATAAGCGCCGTCATTCATACCCAGCAGACAAACCACTTTGAAAGGAATGGAGCGCATGGGCATCAGGGTGCAGAAGTTGACGCGACCGGAAAGGAATTTCTGACTGCTTCGTTCACTGGTGAGTCGCTCTGTCAGATAATCCAGTAGAACCGGTCGTGACAACCTGTCGGTATAACCGGCATCCCGAACCTGTTCCGTCAAATGTTCCAGTGAGCTTCTCACCAGTTTCAGTGCGTACTCATCTTCTTCATCAGGCTCAAAGAAGTTTTCGAGAATCTGGTTAATAAACAGCGTCCAGCTTTCTATGGAGCGGGATTCGTTGAGCTGTAGAATCAGTTCAGAGGCTTCTTCGACAAATGCCGCAAGCTGACCACTAAGAACCGCATTCATCCCTTGTGAAGAGTCCAGCGGCAATATTCCGGAAAAGAGTCCGGTGTCTTCAGGCAAGGCATAACCCAACAGCATTCGCTTGAGGCCAAACAGCCAGGAGTTACTTTCTCTTGGTGGGACCCCAAAACCCGTCTGATGTTCCGGGCTGAGTCCCCAGCGAATACCTGATTCATCAATCCAGCGTCGCAGAAGTTCAAAGCCTTTTTCGTCGATCTGAAAACGTCTCTGAATGGCTGGAATTTCCAGCAACTCCAGCATTTCCTGAGCCCCGCAACGTTGATTATCCAGGTCCAGCAGCTGCAGCAGTCCTTTCAAAAGCGGGAATTCTTGGCTGGCACTGCGATCCGAAATGGCAAAGGGAATGTATCTGGGGTCGCTATGATGGTTCGGCAAGCCGCCAAAAACAGCCTGAATCCATGGGCTGTATTGATCCACGTTGGGCAGCATGACCACGACATCTCTTGGCGTGAGATCCGGGTTAAGGTCAAACATCTTCAAAAGCTGATCATGGAGAACTTCTACTTCCCTGAGGGCACTGTGGCAGTCATGAAAAACCAGTGACGGATCATCAGGGTGTACGGTGGCCTGGATTTCCTGGCTCCTGTCAGTCAGATCAAGGATATCTTTTTGAATGCGATGGAGCAGGGAGTCTTCCTGAGCTTCAACAAAAGCAATGATTTCTGTGGCATCCAGATCATGAAGCTGATGCATATAATCCCTGCCCAGCTTACCCATAGAGGCCAATAAAGCATTACTGCTTTCAAGGGAAAAAGGTTCATCAATGGGCGTCTCAAACAGGTCATTTTGTTGTGGAGAACCTTCTTTCGACCTGGAACCTGGCGGTGCCATCGGTTGACTGATTTGCTTGCTAAAGAGCCGGGCTGCCAGTCTTGCCAGATATTTAGGGTCTTTCTCATCTCCCCAGTAGTACTGGCAAGGGTTACAAACCATCAGGTGGACATCGGTTTGTTGTCCCAATGCTTTCAGGGTTTCTACAAAATGGGGGGGGAGCGCAGATATACCGAAAACAAACAGTCGGCGGGGCAGTCGCTGCTGGTGTGAGCTGTTCTCCAGTGCGCTGAGAAAACTCTGATGCATATTGGCTCGGTGCCAGTGGGATTGTCCGGCGTCAGCGGTTTTTGCCACCAACGCTCGCCAAAGCATCGGTTGCCAGAGCTGGTCTCTGGCTGTTTCGTCCTTTCCACGCTCCCAGTCAGCAATCCATTCAGGACGATAGACAAGGTATTGGTCAAAAATATCGGCCACCTTACCTGCCAGCTGGTAACAACGTACCGTATCGCTGTCATCAGCGAGGTAATGTCTCAAAGGTTTGAAAGCATCCTGATCCAGCATTTCAGGCAGCAATGACATCAGTTTCCAGGTCATGGCTTCCTTGTTAAATGCCGAACGTCTGGGAACTTCTGGCAGCACTTTGACAAACATGTCCCAGAGAAAGCTGGCCGGCAGGGGGAAGTTGAGCGATGCCGCAATGCCCATGGATTCTGCCAGGGCTTGCCGAAGCCACTGTGCCATGCCGGGACTCTGAACAAGAATCTGTTCGTCTTCCAGCGGGTTAGGGAGTGGATCCCGTTGAATTCGGTCAATCAGCAGGTCTTTGAGCAGGTCAAGCTGGTTAGAGTGATAAATGGTGAACACGGAAGGAGAATCAGCCTGTATCAATGATGATTCTAACTCTTCATGCTTGGGCGGGTTATGTCAACACAAATAAGAAAAAAGAAGGGGAGTGGCAAGCAGTGATGATGGTTTCAGGCAGTACGGAAGACCTGCCAGTCTCATTCATCAGGCTCTGCCATGCCGGTGCAGTGCATTCATCAGGTTTTTGTGTTTCTTTTTCTTCTTATCCGGGTTGCTGCTGTTTCCAACGTATTGGGCGGTGATTTCTTTCTCGGCAGCTCTCAGGCTGGCTTCATCAGGTTTGATTCTTTGCAGATAACGTCGACCTGCGCCATCCTTGATGTTCAGCTTTCCCCGCAGGGCGGCCATTTTGTCCATCAGATTTTGGGCCTCAAGAATGCTGGTCTTGCTCTCATCGAGGCTTTGCTGGGATTGTTTTTCAATATCCATTATTTTTCCAGAATGTTTGCCCAGAATGGGTGTTCCTTAACTTATTCTAGGTTCTTGTGTGTAAATTGCGTATTTCCCTCAGTGGCATGCCTGATAATTCAAGGTAAAATGCTCGGGCTAAGCCCTGTATTGACCCAGAACGAGCTCATATGTCATACGCTCTAAACAGTATTGAGCGTGAAAACAGTCTTGAACCAGTGGGAAGCCTGATAACCTCTGGTCATGAGTCTATTTTCACAATAAAAAGAAAACGTGGCCTGATTTTCTGCTTCTTTAGCCTGCTTTTTTTCTGGGCTTTATCGTTGCCTGCATGGTCAGAAGAAAGTAAACCCAAGGCAGACTCCAGTTATTACAAGCCTTTAAAGATTGCCTACACCCAGGACTCTCTGCCCTGGACATTCACCAATGATGCGGGTGAGCCTGACGGTTTGATTCTGGATCTTTGGCGGGAGTGGTCTGAGCAGGTGGGCGTACCCGTCCAGTTCTATCCCATGGCAAGGAAGCAGGCTGTCGAACGCCTCAAAAGCAATGAAATTGATGTAATTGCTTTACTGGGACCCGCCGATGAAGTCACCGAAAAAGGGGTTCTGACCCGTGAGATTCTGCAGAGTCGCAGGGCTCTGTTCATTCGTAATGATATTTCCTCCAAGCCGATCGGAGAGCTGCTCTCAGGCAATCAGATTGCCATTCTGGGCAAGGGTTATCTGAAGGACAAAATCGTCAAACTGTTGCCAGGTGTCAGCCTGAGAGAGTACGACAATCAGCGGCTGATGATTGATGACATAGCCTCCAAGAAAGTGACCTTGTTTGCCGGCAACGCCGATGTGCTGGGCTATTACCTGGAAAGCAGGGGGATCAGTTCCGACTACTCACCTTATGATTCCCCTCTGGATCCAACGGTTTCTATGGTGGCCGGGGTCAACAGTAAGCGGTCAGCCCTGGGCTCTCTGATCGAGAGCGGTATGGAAGTGATACCGGAAGAGCGCAAAAGTCTGGTGTTCGAGCGCTGGCTGGGCCATGGCCGCAAAACCTCAGGCAAGCTGGTGATTGCCCTGGAAACCGCCTCGGCCCCCCTTTCTTTTGTAAATGCTCTGGGTAAGCCGGCTGGTATGTATGTGGACATCTGGCAGAAATGGTCAGAGAAAACCGGTACGCCTATCCGCTTTAGAATGGGGGATCGAACCGAGACCATTCAGGCCCTGAAAGGCGGCAAAGCTGACATTCTTGGCAGTATTTCGCCTTCCCGTGCCCGTAGTGAATGGATGCGCATGTCCAATCCTTTTTATGGCATCAATTCCAGAATTTACTATCGCAGCAGCCAGTCTCTAAATGATCTGGGAACTGAGTTGGAAGGCAGGAAACTCGGAGTGGTCACAGACTCGAGTCATGAAGAGTTTGTGAACAAATGGCTTCCAGGCGTCACTCTGATCACCCGCAATAATGTCACAGAGTTGATTCAGAGCCTCTTTAAAGGGGATATCGATGCTTTCATGGGTGAGCCTGTGGTGGTTGAGTCTGCACTGGGCGTCCTTGGGTTGATTGGAGAAGTCAGCAGTAGCAAGTACTTCAACATGAATGAGGCCATAGGGGCGGGCGTAGCTGCAGATAGAAGGAGTGACCTGATATCCAAGGTTAACAAAGGATTGGGAGATATTTCGCCTGAGGAATACCGGACGATTGAAGAGAGCTGGATTGTAAACAGCGACAACCGGTATTTCGGCAAGGGCGTCACCAATGTCAATCTGACCGAAGAGGAGCGTCGCTGGCTGGGTCGTAATCACATCATTCGGATTGATGTGCAGACGGATAATCCGCCGTTTCTTTTTCAGGACGAAGAAGGGAATTATCAGGGTATTGCCATTGACTATATCCGCCTTCTGGAAAGCCGTCTGGGTGTGACGTTCAGTCTTAATCCTTCCAAAATCTGGACCGAATCCCTGGGTCGCTCCTATCGCCATGAAACCGATGTGCTGGGCATGGTGCAGAAGACGGATGAACGAAGCCGTTACCTGGACTTTACCAATCCCTTGTTCCAAGTACCGTCGGTTATTCTGGCCAGAACTTCTGATAAAACCATTGAAAACATCCGGGACCTGAGAGGGCGTAATGTCGGTTATGTGCCTGGCAGTGCTTCCCTGGATTATTTCAGGGCAAAAAATCCTGGTATTCACTTCAAACCGGTACCCAGTCTCAGCAGCGGCATCAATCGTGTTTCCAGTGGTGCACTGGATGCTGTTATTGCCAATATTGCGGCATCCAGTTTTGAGCTTGATCGACTGAAAGTCACCAATCTTCATGTAGTGGGTGAGGCCGGTTTTGAATACGAATACGCTCTGGGCAGTCGTAATGACTGGCCAATGCTGGGCTCCATTCTGCAGAAAACCGTCGAGAGTCTGAGTGAAGCTGAGAAGACTCAAATCAACAGTCGCTGGGTCTCCATTACTGAGCTGAGCTGGCAACCTAATAAAGAGTTGTTTATTGGGTTGTTACTGGTGCTGGTGACACTGATTCTGATCATTTACTGGAACCGAAGGCTGACACTGGAAATCGGTGAGAGAGAGCGGGCCGAGGAAGAGCTGAAAGCCCGTTCTGACCTGGATCGCCTGCTTAGTGATATATCCAGAAAGTTTATTAACAAGCCACTTGAAGAGGCGGTTCAGTACTTCCTTCGCAAGTTGGCTGTCTTTATGAGCTATGAAGTGGCTTTGGTGTATTCCAGAGCAGAAGGGCATTCGGCCATAGAGCATTTATGGTCCGACAAGGAATCGTTGGAAGTAGGTGATCTCAATAAGTGGCTAAGGGATGCCATCCAGCAGGAAACCCAGTCTTCTGAAGACGGCATTGCTGTATTGAAGTTACGGGCTGACAATGATCAGTTAGAAGGCAGTGAATCCTTGCTGCAGCTCAGCAGGGACGGTGTAGTGACCGGGATTCATGTCTCTATGAGGCTGTTCGGTGAAGAAATCGGTGGCGTGGTCTTCCTAAACCGTCAAACCGATGAAGAGTTACTGAGTGATGAAGTGGATCTGCTGCGAAGAGCCAGTGAGCTGGTGGCGGTAGCTCGTTCACGGCAGTTGTCTGAAGATGCCCTGAGATCCAGTGAAGAGCGTTATCAGCTGGCGATGGATGCCGCCTCGGATGGTCTCTGGGACTGGGATGTTGCCAACGAGCGCATCTACTTCAGCCCAAGATATCAAAGCATGCTGGGCTACGAGGCTGGAGAGCTGGTGAATACACCAGGAGCCTGGCGTCGTCTGATTCATACGGATGACAAGGTGGTGACCGTTGATTTCTTTAATGACCAGTTTGCCCATTCTGATGAAGCCTTTGTCTATGAATATCGCATGAGGCGTAAAGACGGTAGTTATGCGACCGTCAGGAACAAAGGTAAGGTTGTCTTCAGAGACAGTCGCGGGCACCCACTTCGTGCAGTGGGCACCATGGTGGATATTACTGAGCAGAAGGAACGTGAGCGTGAGCTTTCCATGGCACGCTTTACCCTGGATCGCGCAGCTGACCATATTCACTGGTTCCGCCATGATGGTAGCCACAAATATGTCAATGAATCTGCCTGCCGTTCACTGGGTTACACCACCGACCAGGTGATGGAACTCAGTATTATGGATATCAACCCGGCGGTGACAGAAACCTCCTGGGAGCGGCTCTGGGATCAGTTGACCATGCGCAAGGCGATGACCTATGAGACCCTGCGCAAGACTCACGATGGCAGGGTGTTCCCGGTTGAAGTGACCGCCAATTACATGGAATACGAAGGTGAAGGTTATCTGTTTGCAACAGGTCGGGATATCACTGACCGTAAGCATGCAGAGGAAACGCTTCATAAGGCGAAGGAAGCCGCAGACCAGGCGAATCAGGCGAAAAGTAACTTCCTGGCCAACATGAGTCATGAAATCCGTACGCCTATGAATGCCATTATTGGTCTGAGCCATCTGGTTTTGCAGACGGGTATGTCCAACAAGCAGGAGGATTATGTCACCAAGATCCAGTCCTCTGCCCATGCCCTGTTGGGCATCATTAATGACATTCTTGATTTCTCCAGAATTGAAGCAGGCAAGCTCAATATGGAGACCATTGATTTTGACCTGGGGGATGTCTTTGACAATGTTTATGACATCACCAACGTCAGGGCTGAAGAGAAGGGCATTGAGCTCAACTATGACATTGCGCCGGACGTTCCCCGACACCTTCTCGGTGACCCCCTGCGTCTTGGGCAGGTGTTGATCAATCTGACCCATAATGCGGTGAAGTTTACCCATGACGGCACCGTCAGAATTACAGTAAAACTTTTGTCGCTTAATTCAAAAACAGCCAGAATCTGTTTTGAGGTACAGGATACCGGTATTGGTATCAGTCATGAGCATCAGGCTCGACTGTTTGAATCCTTCTCACAGGTCGATGGCTCAACCACCCGCAAATTTGGTGGTACGGGACTTGGGCTGGCCATCTGCCGAAGCCTGGTCAATATGATGAGCGGTGATATTGAGGTGGAGTCTGAAATAGACCGGGGCAGCACCTTCCGTTTTGATGTAGAACTGGGACTGGGTGAATCCATTGGGCTAACGGATCAGGCGCTGGCAGGTACACGTGTACTAGTGGTTGATGATACGGAAGAAGCCCGACAGATACTGGTTAATCAGCTTAACTGCTTTGGTTGTGAAACCCTTGAGGCCAAAGACAGTGAAACGGCTCTGAGCATTCTGAGAGAACATAATCTTGATTCTGACAACCCAATAGCCGTTACTCTGCTGGATTGGCGCATGCCAGATACCGACGGAATTGAACTGGCGGAGCAGATCAGAGCGCTTGATCTGATCCCAACACCCGCATTGATCATGGTTTCGGCCTATGGTCGTGAGGAAGTAATGGCCAGGGCGTCAGGTCGGGTAGATGCTTTCCTGATCAAGCCGGCCAGCAGTTCTGTGTTGATTGAAACGATACTCCGGACACTGGACTACAAAAGTTCGGGCGGCAGCAGCAAAGGTGTTGACAGTATTGCCAAAAAACAGACGTTTAATGGCGATATTCTGCTGGTGGAGGACAATGAAATTAACCAGCAGGTGGCACGGGAGTTACTGGAAGGCATGGGTCTGTCTGTGACACTGGCAGACAATGGTCAGGAAGCTGTCGATAAGCTTGAATCCCGGACATTTGATCTGGTCTTCATGGATATCCAGATGCCTCAGATGGATGGTTATCAGGCGACACGAGTCATACGACGAAATCTTGGTAATAATGATTTACCGATTGTTGCCATGACGGCTCATGCCATGACGGGTGACCGTGAACGTTGCCTGCAGGTGGGTATGAATGATCATATCTCCAAACCTCTGAATCCTACTGAACTTCAGGATATGGTGGGTCGCTGGCTGCAAGGGCAGGGAGAAGGCAGGACAATAGAGTCACTGGCCGACAAGGAGCCAGAACAGAAAGCTTTCACTGGAGACCTTGAGAAGCTTGACGGCATTCATTTCCGCAATGGTTTGAACCGGGTGAGAGGCAATGTAGGCCTGTATCGCCAGTTGCTGGTGAATTTTTATCTGGACCAGAGAGACGATTTGCAAAAGCTGTTTGATTGCCTGGATAAACGTGACTGGCAGGGCGCCCGATTTATCGTGCATGGCGTCAAAGGTGCTGGCGGCAGTCTGGGCGCTGAACAACTGCAGATTACGGCGGCTCGTCTGGAAGCAGCGTTGAGAACTCAGGATGAGTTGCCATCAAAAGAACTGGTAGAAAGTTTTGAGTATGCCTTCAACGAGGTGATGGAGAGTCTTAAGCATCTGGTTGAAAAAGATTCAGAAGAAGAAACGATTGGTGAAGGTATGGTCGAGACAGAGCGCTTGTCCTATCTGATGAGCGCCATGATCACCCAGCTTCAGGACGGTGATGTTTCTGCGACTGATTCGTTGTCAGAACTGGTCGGTGGGCTCGCTGGCAAAGCCGATAAAAAAATATTGGAAGGACTGCAGAAAAGTATGAGGTCCTATGACTTTGAAGAAGCCGAGCGAATCCTTGAGGATATTCAGTCAGAAGTGGAGCTTTAAAAGAGAGAGTTTAAAGCCTTCAGTTTACAGTGGGTTAGATCATCAGATGATTGAAGCCCTTTGTTTATAAGTCTCATCTTGATTTAAATCTGGTTCCCATGCTCCTGCGTGGGAACCCATATGAATTTCAACGGTAGAATTTTTGTAAGCCACTGATTTCATGCTTTTTGAAACGAGAGTGTGTTTAAAAAGCTTCTACGCCATCTGAGTTTTATCTTGTATTCCAACCCATGAAACACATGGCCTCCAGCCTGTAAGCTCTCTTACAAATGTTTAAAAATGTGATCGGTTTCTCTTGAATCATAAACATCCTATGACGTCTAATAGCTGTCATTTAAGGATTAATAAAATACTACAGGGAGTAGACGTCCGATGGATGGTGTACGCAGTTCGGATTCAGCCGTGACCTGTCTGGTCATGCTTGCCCGCTTTCATGGATTGGCCGCTCAGCCAGAACAGATCAAACATCAGTTGGGTGATTCAACCAGGGCTATTGAAGCCATTGATA
>NZ_JBPCXO010000008.1:0-2624 GCF_051008435.1 Endozoicomonas sp.
AAAGATGACAGCTGTGTGGCTGTCGTTTTGCCGAATGAGGACAGCAGGTAATCGCTATACAGCTCAAACAGCTCTGTGTTCATGCTCTAAAGCATGGCAGATTTTGCTGAGTGCGTAACATGAGTGAACAGCACAGAGGGCGCTCCTTTCAGTTCATTCTGTCTTACTTCTTCAGATCGTTAAGCGGGACTTAAGGGTACTGACGACGGTGTTCTTTTTTTCTCAAGACTGGTATCAGGCGAGCAACAGTTCAAACTGGTTCAGGCCAGTGGTTGTAACCCCTATCCGGAAGCGGAAGCGGAATTGAATCTGACCAGCTGTCAGAGATGATTTGCCTCAGGCTGGTACACAGATTAAAGGGTTCTCTGATATCCACACACATCTGACATCGTACGAATTTATCGGGGGTAAGTTCTTGCATGGAGCACCTATCCACCGTTATGGCATCCCTCATGCACTGGACGATGGCAAAGATATCCATGGCCCCTGGGAGCACTGGATATTATCGGGAACCTGATGGGAGAGATTGACATCAATGACCGTCACGATACCCGTGGCTATCCGGACTTTCCCTCCTGAACAAAACAGAAAACCGTTTCCCACCAGCAGGCCTATTTCCGCTGGATAGAACGGGCTCAGGGTCATGGTCAGCCATTTGGTTGAGAATGAGGTGCTCTGTAATACGCAGAAAATCATTAACCCGGCCAGCTGGATCAATCCGAATAACTGCAACACCATGGAAAGCGTCAGGCTACAAGCCCTGAGAATCAGGGAGCTGCAGGATTATATTGATGCCCAGGCTGGCGGGCCCGGAAAAGGGTTCTTCAGAATCGTTCACTCGCCAGCCGAAGCCCGCCAGGTGATCAGCCAGGACAAATTGGCGGTCGTCATGGGCATGGAAGTTTCGGAACTGTTTAACTGCGGTCTAAACGACAAGAGCTGCTCAAAAGCGGATGTGGATAACCATTTGAACTTTGTCCACAGCCTGGGCGTCAGAGTGCTATATCCTGTCCACAGGTTCGACAACCAGTTTGGTGGCACCCGTATCGAGGATGGCTTTATCAATGTAGGTCAGGCGTTGTCTTCTGGTCGTTTCTTTGAAACCCGTGAATGCCCTGCCGACATTGACGGTGTTCCCATGACCAATGGTTTCCCGCTGATTGGTCAGGTTCCGGTACTGAAGCAGATTCTTAAGGGTTTGGGGCTACAGCCAAACTACGATGAAAGCTACAAGCACTGCAACCAGCACAATCTGACCGATCTAGGCGTTTATCTGGTTAACCGGATGGTTGACCGGGGTATGATGATCGAGCTGGATCATATGTCCTATGAAACGGCCAGTTCCGTACTCAAAGTGGCTGAAGGCAGGCAGTATTCCGGTGTGATCACGGGCCACAGTCATTTGTCCAAAGCACCTGGAGGCTACCCAAGCACACTGCATGACCGCATCGCCAGACTGGGCGGTATTATGTCGACCTATAACTCGAATGCTTCCGCTGTCAGCTACGAAGTCGACAAAATGATCAGTCTTGCCAACCAGTATCCCTATCTGATTGGTGTGGGCATCAGTACTGACATCAACGGCCTTGCACAACAAGCAGCAGCCAGACCGGACATGGACAAGCGACCTTTGCTGTATCCCTTCACGTCTTTTGATGGTCGATATGAATTCCAGCCCCAGAAGACGGGCAACAGAGTGTTCGACTACAACCAGAACGGTGTCGCTCACTATGGTCTGCTGGCTGATCATATCGAAGACATTCGAACCGCCGGTACGGCCAGTGCCTATGACTCCATCATGAACTCCGTCGAAGCCTATCTGCAGATGTGGGAACGTTCTCTGGGCAATAACAGCAATAACTATGCTGACCCTTTCGCCCAGGAGTTTTTCTCATTAAAAGACCAACGCAGCGGCAAGTGTCTGGATATTCCGGGTGATGATAATCAGGTTCATAGAAACAGCAATGTTCAGCTATGGGACTGTCAGGACTCAGCCCTGGACCAGCAATGGAAGTACAACCAGGCCACTGGAAAACTTCATAACCGGGCAAACCCCAGTTTTTGTCTCGATAATGAGGGTGATAGACACGACGGTGGAACGTTGAAACTGTGGGAATGTGTTGATACTTCCAATCAGACTTTCGACATGAGTGATGGCATGATTCACCCAAGAAACAGTGCCGGCTTTGTTGTTGATGCCAATGGCACTCACAATGGTGCCAATGCCACTCTTTGGAGCGCACATCGTGGTTCGAACCAGCTCTGGACCAAGCAGTATCTTAGATAAAGTATGACGACACCTTTCTTTTGCTTGTTGCTGTTTTCGACAGCGACAGCCAACAGGTCACCATGAACGGCAACGCTGTTAGCAGTACCCAGCTTCATTTCATCCACACTGTATTGAAGGTTGATCTTGCCTATTTTCAGAAGATTTGAATCTTGTGTTGGATTAGCCAGCGGCTGACTTTTCAGTGATTTACCACTGAGGATATCAATAGTGGCTCTTTTGAATTTCAAGTGGGTAAGCAGGATTCATTCACTCGGGTGAAATTCAGCTTGCCAGTCAGTAAATAAACCATAATTTTAAAGTGCGGTTTCTTATAGCCTCTTGCCTTTCGCTTGGC
>NZ_JBPCXO010000009.1:0-6979 GCF_051008435.1 Endozoicomonas sp.
GGACTCTTCGCCCATTGGCGATTTGGATCAGCAAGAACGTTTGCTTGATGGAAGCGGAATGAATCGAGAGGTTCACGTTCCGTTTTGCGAGAGGCTGAGGGGGAAGTTCCCTCGGTCTACTCACCTAACCGTTTTCCTTAAACAGGCTCCTCATGATATCCGTGGCAAACCCGGATACCCGGTCATTACGGGCATAGGACGTACCATTACTGGTCATGTTCAGAGGGGGGAAAGTTTTCAGTTACCAGGTGGAAGTCGGCGGCCACTATCGATTGGGAAAGCATCATGCCCAACAGAAGGGACAGAACATGGTTACGGCTCATTGCTATCAGGTCCTTTTCTATTGCAGGTTTCATCTTGGTATTGAAACCTGACCATTTCTTCGATTTATTTTTGCGACCCGGATTATAAGGGAGAGTAAGCAGAGAAAGAAATTGGCAATAAGGAATTCAACGCAGTTTAAAACTTTAACTCTATGGTTACAGGTATCAGATCTGGAGTCTCATGACTATGAAGTCTGCCTGGGTTCATTCTACGTGTGTTGTCGTCTTATGGGTTTCTTCAGTGCTCCTGGCTGAAGAGATGCCTTGTACAAACACTTTGAGTATTGAAATGCCTGAGTATTGTCAGAAAATCCTGGTCAATGACCCACTTTCAGCTGTGAAAAACTTCAGACCACTGCAGCTGCCTCCTGAAACGCTATTACAAATCAAGCCAAACACCCTGTATCGCTCGGCCAGTCTGGATCAGCTGACGGCGTCAGACAAGTTGTGGCTTGAAACTAAGGCAGTAAAAACGGTGGTTGATTTTCGATCGTTCGATGAATCTGCAGAGAAGCCTGATCAGTTATTCGATACTCTCGACTTCAGAGTAGCTTTGCCGATTGGAGTAGATACTGATGATCCATATGAATTGCGAGGTCATGAGGTTCTGAAAGCTTTGAAGGGGTTGATTCAGAAAAAAGACTATAGGATAGTCAGCTGGCTGCTGCGTTTATCAGGGGTGAACCTCTTCAAGCTAAGAATAAAGAGGTATCAGGATTTCGCACGGGATTTTTCGTTCCAGACTGCACGTTTCATGAGACTCCTGACAGATCGCAGAAATTTACCACTGGTGTTCCATTGTGAAGGGGGCAAGGACAGAACCGGCTTTCATGCGGCAGTGGTCATGTTAACTCTGGGCTTTAGTAGAGAAGACGCTATCAATGATTATCTCACCACCAATCTCTACACCTTCGAAAAGCTCAGGGACGAGATGCAGGGACTTCCGGCCTCTCTTGATTTCTTGTATGCCGCCCACAGGGCAGAAATAGCAGCAGCACTGGATGTGATTCAGGCACGCTACCCTGACTTTGAAAATTATTTACAGCAGGAGCTGGGTCTGAGCAGTCAGGCTATTCAAGCTATCAGGGAAAATCTGCTGGAAACCAAAGCCGAGTCGCCCAATGAATTATAATTCTACGGAGGCTGAACAGAAAGATCTTGTTTACACTGTTAATGTTAAAAGCAAGTCTAATGGAGTCGAACTCATGGTTGTCCCTTCGTCCAATTTTATATATGACACTCCTCTTACCCATGAGTGCTAACCGTCGAAAAACCCTTTGAACCCTCAAGGTAAGGTAGTTCGTAATGAAGAAATCCTGGGTACTGGTCGCTGATAACAGTCAGGCGCGTGTTTATGAACTTACGATCAAGCCGGTGCAACTTATTCTGGTGGATCAGTATGATCATCCTGAAGGTAAGTGGAGAAATCAGGAGCTGGTATCAGACCGGGCTGGCAATACCCCTTCGGCAATGGGGAAGATGGCTAATAGAGCAGTAGGAACAGATGCATCACCTAAAGAAACGGAATCTTTTGATTTTGCCAGAGAACTGGCTGGATCGATTAATCATGCCCATGATCTGAACCAGTTCAAGTCACTGCAAATCTGTTCGCCACCCAAGCTGCTAGGGGAAATACTGCCGAATTTGAAAAAAGGGATTACAATCGAGAAAAAGGTTAACAAGGATCTTGTTAAAGAAGATGAGGAGGTCATTCTCAAGTACCTTCATACTTCCGAGTTTCCTGCTGACTGAAGCCGTGTGTTGCTGGCAATGGCCACTCTGGCCATTGCTCAAGTTAGATCTGTCTTTCTTTCTACCATAGTGCTTGCCTGCCCGGTACAGTAAACTGCTGTTGTTTATTTTTTTATGCAGATCTCATGAACTGGTTCGTTTATATCATTCTTGCAAGCAATAACAGCTTAT
This sequence comes from Endozoicomonas sp., assembly GCF_051008435.1. Taxonomy (GTDB): domain Bacteria; phylum Pseudomonadota; class Gammaproteobacteria; order Pseudomonadales; family Endozoicomonadaceae; genus Endozoicomonas_A. The sequence goes on from NZ_JBPCXO010000009.1 coordinate 2,247, forward strand.
ATACGGGTATTACAACGGATGTTGAGCGTCGCTGGAAAGAGCACTCAGGCGCAAGAAAAGGCGGTGCCCGATTTTTTAATGGTAAACAGCCTGTTGCTTTGATGTATGTGGAAGAAGGTCATGACCGATCAACCGCCAGTAAGCGGGAAGCAGCTATCAAAAAGTTGACCCGTATCCAGAAGGAAGTACTACTGAAGGAAAAGCATAACAAGGCTTCAAGTTATGCTGAAGCCTTGCCAGTTAGAAAAAAAGTCTAGGAGCCTGTCGGACTTAAGACAATTTCGGCCTAAGTTCCAGAAAGAACGGCCCAATTATTCGATGAATTCGATTAAATAGGTCAACTATTCGCACGAATCCATCCAATAATTTGACTCGCTCTACTGAAACTTATGCTCGAAAGCATAAGTCCAACAGGCTCCTAGGAGCCTGACCAAGAATAGTCAGCCTCCTGCTGAGAAGAACCGTTATTTCTTCTTGTCGACTGCTGCGACAACACCTGTTCGAATGCCTACATAGGCAGCGCCATTAGGGCCCAGAACCACAGGGGCGGTTACACTGGATAGTGTGTCCAGCATGCCTCCTGTTCCCGTACCAATCAGGCGATCAAACTTTTCCTCTCCCGTAGCAAAGTCCAAAGCGGTGAGATACCAGCCACCCAGACGATCTTCTTCATTCTGTTTTTTGAAGGTATAGAAGTAGAGCAGGCCCGTTGCTGTAGAGAGTCTTGGCAGAGACTGAGACAGCAGTTCGGATTCCCAGGCTACATCACAGCCACTGCGATCTTCCCGGACATCAATTCTTGTGACACCGGGCGATGTTTCCAGAGCATTACCGGAGTATACGTGTCCATAATCGTTCTGAACCACTATGGCATTGCCGTGAACCAGCAGTGAGTTCTCAGTCGCACTTTTACCGGGCTTGAAAATAGGAACTTCACAAACTTTTCGGTCGCCCTGGATGTCTTTGTTTCGCTGGAAAACGACAACGTTTGTTGATGGGTAGCCATCATCAGCAATTGTCACCAGATCCTTACCGATCAAAGTTGGCGAGGTACCTGAGCCATGGGACAGGGTTCCTGGCTTCTGCTGTTCTCCACGATTGTACGGCTGACGCCATGTGTAAACAGGCTTGCGGGTTTTTTCATCAATCTGGAATTGATAGAGAGCATGGGTTGAAACTATGTACACACCTTCTTCATCCACAGCGAAAGAGTTTTGAATGACTTCGCCTTCCTCTTCCAACTTGTAGGTGTAGAACTCACCGGTTTTCTGATCTCTATAACCCATGTAGCCATTACTGGTGACGAACCAGAGATTACCCTGCCAGTCTGGCATGATGTCATGGATATTACTGCCTTCCGGCATAACCCCTTCCAGACTGTATTCTTCTGCAACAAGCCATTCAGGCTGTTCACCCGATTCATCCAGTTCCAGAATTTTTATGGTGTTGTCTGCGGGTGCAAGAATCGGACGATCCTGGTTGTCCAGGTGGAAGTAACCACCGCCACTGTTGTCCCGGCTTTTCTTTCTTGGCATGTCGTAGCGGGCAATGGTTTCCAGAGTATCAGGATCCAGCAGATGCAGTTCAATGCCAGTAAACTTGATGCTGACGGTGATCAATCTGCCTTTGGAGTCGAACGAGATATTGGGCGCTACACCTAAGATACGGCTGAAGACCCTGTGTGTCGCTTCGGTATTTTTGCCCAGAGGTCCAGGATAGGTGCTCTGGTTTCGGTTGTAAGAGCCGCCATGCATACTGCTTCTTTCAGATTCTGCCAGCCAGGGGTTATGGGGTTGCTGATCTTCAGCTAAAGGTGTGGCGTTTACCGCACTGCCCATGGTTGAGGGGACGTCGTTGGTACTGCATCCGGCAAGGATGACAGAAGCTGACAACACGGCACTGGCCAGTAATTTTTTCTGAATATCCATATTAACTGCTTTTTTCTTGTTATTGATGGTAGCCAATGGAGCTTTGGTTTTAGTCCGAAGCTCCTCGGCTGACTGGTTTCAAGAGGCCACTGCCATCCTGTTGAGTTCAACTTTTACAGGGACGCCATGAACCACCGCATTACTGGTGAGTTCATCCACAACTTTCTCGTTGGTAATATCATTCAGGCTGGCTCCAGGGTGAGCTTCTGCCACCCGCTTGCGGGTACCTTTGCGGTTATGCCCCCAGGAGTGCGGCAGACAGACAACGCCTGGCATAATGCTGTCTGTTATCTCTACCGGCACTTCAATACTGCCTACCGCTGAAGTCACGGTGACGGTGCTGTTCTGATTGATGCTGCGCTTTTCGGCATCGTCTGGATGAATCATCAGAGTACAGGCATGCTTTCCTTTCACAAGACGTTCGCTGTTGTGCATCCAGCCTAGAGTTCGGTTGGTTAAGCGGCTGATGATGGTCATATCGAACTCAGAATCCTGATCCATTTGCTCCTGAACTCCGCAATAGAAGCGATCATAGAGTCTGGGTAAATCGTCAAGATAAAAGTCTGGAGCCAGATCAATCTTCTTGTCTTTGGTGAAGATTCTTTCAGGCAAGCTGCGCTGCAAAGGTCCCAGGTAAACGCCTCCGGGATTCTTTTTCAGTTTTTTCAGGGTCAGGCCCTCTTTGAAGAGATTGAGGCCCGGACCGTATGGTCCAAATCTCAGGCCCATGGCAACAATTCGATCTGGGGTCAGAGCCACGTCGACGAGTTTGCTGATGGATTTGACCAGGAGCTTTTCTTTAAAGCCTGTTGCGCGTTTGGCTGCGACTCTCTTCAGCAGTTCACGAATGATTTCGAAATCGGTGTAGCCTTCGCCTTCCGGTTTGAAAAGTCTGGGAGAATATTTAGACCAGTTAATGGTGTCGTAGGTATGGTAAAACAGATCATAGTGACTTTTTTCAAAGGGGCCAACCGGTGGCAGAATGATGTCGGCATGTTTAGTGGTTTCAGTCAGATAAAAATCAACTGAGATCATAAAATCGAGCTGATCAAAGGCCTCTTCCAGCAGTTTGCCATTCGCCATGGATAGAACTGGATTGCCAGAGAGTGCAATCAATCCTCGGATCTTCCCTTCGCCGGGGGTCATGATTTCTTCTGCCATTACGCAAAGAGGTAATTCGCCAGCAAACTCTGGACGCTGGCTGACACGGCTGCGGAAAGCATCATAGGAAGACTGTCCCTGCTTGGCCTGCAGACCAACTGTATCAATAGCATTCAACGGGAACATCAGACCGCCAGGTTCATCCATATTGCCAGTGATGATATTGACGACTTGCATCAGCCAATTACAAAGGCCGCCGAATTCCACCATGGAAAGTCCGGTTCTGCCGTAACAGATAGCTGACTCTGCAGTGGCCAGTTCCACCGCTATACGTTCGATGTCTTCTGCAGCGATACCCGTGACTTTTTCAATGGTCGCCATATCAAATTGCTGAAGTGCAGGCTGCACTTTTTCCCAACCTTTGATATGAGCTTCCAGCCGACCAGGTGTAGCCAGCCCTTTTTCGAATATCGTATTGATAATGCCTATTAGAAAGAGCGCGTCGGTGTTTGGCTTGATGAAGTGGTGCTCATCGACATAGTCAGCAGATTCATTTCTTCGTGGGTCAATGAGGACGGTTTTGCCGCCTCTGGCGCTGATCTCGCTGAATTTCTTCTGTGGGTTAGCTCCTGTGGACATCATGGCACCGTTGGAAATTTTCGGGTTGGTGCCCAGCATCAGAAAATAATGCGTTCGATCTATATCCGGTACGGTAGCGAAGTAGGGATGTCCGAGCATGAACTGCCAGGCATAGTTGTGAGGAATCTGATCGACGGTGGAACCGGTGAAGATGTTTTCTGTCTTCAGCATCTCCCTCAGAGGAGCAATCCCAATCAGTGATCCGAGGTTATGCGCAATACTGCGGCCCATATAAGAGGCTACTGAGTTGTTACCATACTGCTTCTGGGTGCTGACAATTTTATCAGCCGCAAACTCAAACGCTTCTTCCCAGCTGACTTCCTGCCATTTCCCATTCACTTTCCGAATAGGTGCTTTCAAACGGTCGGGATCGGTATGAACGTCCTGAAGACCCGTAGCTTTCGGGCAAATGTTTCCTTTACTGAGTACGTCGTTGGGGTCGCCCTTAATGGACAGGATCTTGTCTCCCTCGTACTCAACGGCGATTCCACACATGGTTTCGCACAGGTGGCAGGTTCGGAAGTGCGTCTTGCTCATGACAGCCTCTGCATATACGACTATTGTTGTTATTATTTAATCACGAGGTATTAAGTTTGGAATATATAGGTATAAATACAGTTAATCAAACCTTTTTAAGTCTTTTCTGTTTTGATGAATTGACGTTTGGTCAGAGCTTCAACATGAGAGCTGTAGTCTGATTGGAAATTAGTTTTGCTTAGAAGGACTAATTTGCAGACAACGGCTATCTTTAGAGGGTTAATTTTTCATTCGGTTAGAGAACAGGGAGGTCTCGATAAAAAGAGAGCGTCCCTTGCTGAATCGACACTGGCTTCTAGTGCTTTTGATGAGTTCCTTTATCAGCCTGGCAAGTGCCCAGTCGCTGACTCTTCGATTGAATAGCTTCGGCCTGTTCGAGTTGCTTTTACTGTCTGCTTATTGTAACTGCTCAAAATTCGTAGGCAGAGCGGTTCATGAGCTGAACAGATTTTTCCCGCACCATGTCTGATAACCGGGGAATAGTTCCAGTCCCGGAGATTCGATCCTTCAGATATCTGGAGAATGACA
>NZ_JBPCXO010000010.1:0-9906 GCF_051008435.1 Endozoicomonas sp.
CGAAGCCTTCAATGGTGTCATCAAGCGGATAATATACAAGGCATGTGGTTACAATGATCTTGATTATCTCTATCTAAAAATCAGGCAGGAGGCCCAAAAATGATCAGCCAACCTGTAAAAGGGCCCATTAATGCTGCTTTGAACCCATCGTAACTGATTATTTCGGCACTGGCTGGTTTCACAGTCATGAAGGTTCTCCAGTTCTCTGATCAACTGCATTATGGGATCCTCTAATCCTTGAGAATGAACCCTGTCGTTTAAATTTAGCAAAGACGTGTTGAATACTTGTCAGTCGATCAGAGTGATGAGTTCCAGCTTAATAATAGCCTGCCTTTTCTCCCATTTTGACTTTGTTACCGGTTTTAAGGTCAAAGGTTCCCCGGTTTTCCGGAAACATTAAAATGATAGTGGAGCCCAAGTTGAATAATCCCATTTCTTCTCCCTTCTCCAGCCGGACAGGTGGCACTTTATCGCTAAAATCGAGGGTAACAACCTCTTTGTTGAGTTCGGGTTTTATACAGAACCAACTGGTTTCAATGCGTCCTACATTTTCGGCCCCTACCAGCACCATGACAAAGGGGCCAAAATCACTGTCAAACACGGCGATCATCCGTTCATTTTTAACATAGAGATTATTAATGGATTGGGCGTGCCAGGGGCTGACGCTGTGCAGCTTTCCTGGAACACTGACCAGTGTTCTGAGAGTGCCATTAAAAGGCATGTGAACCCTGTGATAATTGCCCGGTGAGAGATAGAAGGTGATAAAAGAGCCTTTAAAAAACTCGTCCGCTAATTGTGCATCACCGTTTAAGAGATCCACCGCCGAGTAAAGCTTTCCCTTGGCTTGAATCATTTGCAGGCCGTCAATTCTTCCCGCTTCTGAAACGAGTCCATCGACCGGGCTGGTTATTGTGTTTACCTCGGCGTCTATGGGTCGAGCTCCTGGCTTCAGCGCCCGGGTGAAGAAAGTATTGAAGTTTTCGTACCAACCCACTTCGGGATGGAGTAGCTCTGTTACATCAATGTCAAAAAGTTTAATAAAAGCTTCAATCAGGGGCTCTTTGATCAGACGGCTGTCGGCATAGGCGATATCCGTAATGATATTCATATTCAACAACGTCAGGGTATCCTGACTGGTTTGATTGATTTGAGCACCCAGCAGAAGATTATTAAGTAATAGCTCGTAAGGAATCTGTTTATTGATTGGTTTTTTACAGCTGACGTCTGCCAGAGCGTTGTCAGTGATGAGGAGTGAGAGCAAGGCAGGAAGAAAGAATGCCCTGACACCCGATAGCTCTGGGATATTCATGGAAAGAAACCTGAAGCTGAATATAGGATTAGGTTCAGAAGAAGAGTAGAACAGGATGGGAAAAGTACCCATCCTGATTGGTCGAATGGTTATTTAATAGCTTTGTGCTCTTTTAGTCTGCTTATGTCGTCTGTAGTGAAGCCCATTTCTATAAGAATCTCGTCAGTATGTTCACCGACTCGGGCTGCAGGCCTTTGAATCTCACTGTCGGTTCGACTGAAACGGGGGACTGGTCTGGGTTGCATAATCCCTTCACGTTCTACAAAGGTTCCCCGGGCAACATTGTGTGGATGGTTGTACGCTTCGGACATCGGCAATACCGGTGAGAAACAGGCATCGGTACCGTCCAGAATGTCACACCATTCATCCCGGGTTTTGGTTTTGAACACGGCAGTAAAGCGCTCTTTCATATCAGGCCACTGCCCCATATCCATCTGATGTGGCAGCTCCTCATCTTCCAGTCCAATGAGGGTTAACAGCTCAGCATAGAATTGAGGTTCAAAAGCGCCTACACAAATGAACTTGTCGTCAGAGGTTTCATAGGTGTCGTAGAAATGGGCACCGGAATCCAGCATATTAGTGCCGCGCTCTTCGGACCAGAAACCACTTTGCTGGGCACCGTAGATACTGGCCATCAGTGCAGCTGCACCATCCACCATGGCTGCATCCACTACCTGACCCTTTCCTGATGCTTTTGCTTCGAGAATGGCACAGACCATACCAAAAGCGAGCATTAAACCACGCCACCAAAGTCACCGACCAGATTCAGGGGAACCACAGGTTTTTCTCCACGGTTTCCTATGGCATGCAGTGCCCCAGTGATAGAGATGTAATTGATATCATGACCACTGGCATGAGCGAGAGGGCCGTCCTGCCCCCAGCCTGTCATTCGGCCATAGACCAGGTGTGGATTCAGAGCCGTCACCGGTTCGGGACCAATACCGAGCTTTTCAACGACGCCTGGGCGGAACCCTTCAAACATAGCGTTACAGCTTTCTGCCAGTTTCAGAACAGTTTCAACACCTTCCCGGGTCTTGAGGTCAACGCCAATGCAGCGTTTGCCACGATTAAGGATGTCCAGTTTGGGGTTATCACCAAACATGCCACCCTTGGGTAGTTCCACCCGGATGACATCAGCCCCCATATCCGCCAGCATCATGCCAGCAAAAGGACCGGGTCCGATCCCTCAATTTCCAGAACTTTGATGCCTTTCAAAGGGCCCATGGCCTTCCCCTGTTGTTGTTATTGCAGGGACTTATTATCCATTAAAATAAGCTGGTTGCTTTAGTCTGAATGGCTGATACCAGAAGGCTATTAAATGACGATTGGGCGAGCGAGGTAATATAAGAGCAGGAGATTATTTCCTGGTACTATCGTATTTTTGCATGGGGTCAATCCAGTGTTTGGTGAGGTGTGCTCTTCTTTTTTCAAAACTTTTATGCAGTAGGTCCAGAAAAGGCTGTCTATCTTCGTGACTCAGGGAAGAGTTGCTGTTGGCTTGTTCCCAGGCGTCTTCCGCTTCCTGAAACTCAATGTCCAGCTGTTCTAATTGCTTGTAACGATTCATACAAGAGCCTCAAACAGTCGTGAAAGAAAACACGGTTTCAGTCTAACACCTTCCTTTACAGATGGAGGGTTTTCTCTGTGCTAACTTAAGTTAGTTTTGGTTTGGAGAATATAAATGCGAAATTCAGTCCGCATTCTTCTGGGCATCATACTGACCGTCATCCAGCTAACGGCAATAGCACAGCCTAAAGTGGTGCTGGTCACCGGTGCCAGTAAAGGGATCGGCAAGGCTCTGGTGCTGAAATTGGCAGAAAGCCCCGATCTTTATAAGGTCTATGGTACCTGGAATACCACGCTTCCGGACCCTAAGGATTTTCCAGGGATCACCATGCTGAAAATGGATCAGACTCGCTATGTCGAAATCCAGCAAACCGTTGGCATTATCAGGAAGAGAGAAAAACGGTTGGATGTTCTGGTCAATAACGCCGGAATGGGGGTTTATGGCCCTCTTGAGCTGCTGACAGAAAAACAGATTCGAAAACAGTTTGAAATCAATGTCATCGGCCCTCTATTGCTAATGAAAGAAGTACTGCCGGTGATGAGAGAAAACAATTTTGGGCGTTTGCTGAATGTTTCTTCTCTGGCGGGTGCTGTCGGAATACCTATGATGGACGTTTATTCGGGCTCCAAGTTTGCTATTGAAGGTACCTGTGCGGCTATGGAAGGTTACCTGGGGGTAATGAAGCGTTCTGATGGCACCCCCTGGAATCTGAGTTGTCAGGTGGTTGAGCCGGGTTATACCCGGACAGAGTTCAAAAAAGGGGCAGATTTTCCCGGAGCCAACGAGGTGCCAGGGTATTTTTCCAAATCATTTCAGGCTTTTGAGAAGAGACTGGAAGAGGGCTTAAGTCGTGGTCAGGATCCAGCAGAAGTGGCTGAGGTAATTAAAGCTGCTATTGACGACGACAGTGGTAGCAAAGTCTTTCGGATCCAGACTCGTCAGGGCGTAACCCGATATTTGAAGGAGCATTATGGCATCACGCTGGACACCACGGGAGCATCGTTGGTCATAAGGCCTGTCCCGGTGATGCAGAAGAAATAATGAGAAATGATCAGAAAGATGACCCGTGCGAACTATGCTGTTTGACGGTATTCATACGACAGGGTATCTCTTATGAGGCGCTTTCTGATCTTGTTCCTGATCATCAGCCATTGTGCAATGGCTTCGGAGATTGACAGTTTTACAGCACGGTCTCAGCTGATAGCGGATCCAAACCCGCAAAATCTTGAATTCATCAATCAGTACGTTAATCGGTTGATAAAGGAAGCGGTTATTGAGACCAGAGGGTGCGATAGAGAAGCCTTCTACGATAATCTGCTGGGCAAGCTGGGCGGCATGACAAAAGATGCCTTTAACCGGGAGGCAGAAAATAATAACAGTCTGATCAAGGCCAAACCTGCTTTCGATCTGAGCATCTATGCCGATGCCAAAGAGCCCGACAGTCTCTGGTTCCCCATCAGAATGCCCGGTGTTTATAATCCGGCTCTGGGCGTTAATGGACTGATTATTGGTACCGACAAGGTGTCTCACTTCCTGGGTACAGGTTTCGTTTACTTCTACTATGTTCGCAGCCACAGGCAGCCCACTCTCAGAGATCTCCTGGATTTCGGTATATTTACTGAAACGACTTTTTATGGACTGACGACGACCGGCGTATTTTCGCGAGGGGATCTGGCTGCCAACTATGAAGGTTTTCTATTTTGGCAGGATCTGTTGGGAGAGCGGTATTTTGAAGAAGCGAGAGTGCCGAAAAACTATGTCACCTGTGTCAGCGGTCAATGGGCGTTGAACAAACAGGCTGCTTTTAATATCAACACCTATTTATCTCCTGCATGGGACGAGAGCGTAAACTGCAGTTCCTATTCTACCCGTCGAATGGCTCGATCTGTGAATAACAGAATCAACGTGGCCCAGGGAGGTTACGCCTGCCCTCTGGAAGTTCATCGATGCAAGGCCATAGTGGAACGGTACAGACAGCAGCTTCTGGTTCTGAACTATTTATTGACGCCTACTTGTCAGTTCGCTGAAAAAGTCAATTTTGAAGAACTGGGTGTGCGGGGAGATCCGTTTAATCTTAAGGCTATTGAGCAGTTTTCTACTCATCCCCATTCCCTCAAAAAACTGTGGTTCTCACTGGAGGAACAGCTCTCGCTGGAGCTGAAGGATCTTTACAAGAAAATAGTGCGCTCTTTTAGAAGCAGGAGAGATGAGCTTTAGTGGAATAGAGAGTTTTTTCGGTAGGAAAGAAAAACTGTGGAGCCATAGGCTCCACAGTCATTAGCAGACTATTAACCAAAGTCACCGGCAATATAGTCGCGGGTTTTCTGGTTGGCAGCGTCCTTGAAGATCTTGCTGGTTTCATCGAATTCAACCAGCTCTCCCAGATACATAAAGCCAGTGTAATCAGAGATACGCATGGCCTGCTGCATGTTGTGAGTAACGATTACGATGGTGTATTTCTTACGCAGGTCGGTAATCAGTTCTTCAATGGCGCTGGTGGCCAGAGGATCCAGAGCGGAAGTAGGCTCATCCATCAGGATGACTTCAGGCTCAAGAGCAATAGTACGGGCAATGCACAGACGCTGTTGCTGGCCGCCGGACAAGCTGCTGGCATCGGCATGCAATTTGTCTTTGACTTCTTTCCACAGGTGAGCACGCTTCAGCGCTTTTTTGGCGCGAATGGCCATCTCCGGCTTGCTCATGCCCCCTCTCATTTTCAGTCCAAAAGTAATGTTGTCATAAATGGACATAGGAAAAGGCGTTGGCTTCTGGAAGACCATGCCGACTTTGGAGCGAAGGTCGTTCAGGTCAACACCGCGCTGCAGGATGTTTTCGTTATCCAGCAGAATCTCACCTTCTGCCGCCTGGCTGCCATACAGATCAAAGATACGGTTCATGGTACGCAACAGCGTCGATTTACCGCAGCCGGAAGGACCAATCAGTGCCGTTACCTTGTTGTTGTAGATCGGCATATTCACTTCTTTCAACGCCGGCTCAGAACCTTTGCTGTAAAAGAAGCTGAGATCTTTGACTTCCATTCTTGGATACAGAATATCTTCAGCCAGGCCGGTTTCTGTATGAGTATCAGTCAGGCTTTTCCGGGTCGCAGACGCATCATGGGTCGCAGACGCTTCATGGGTCGCAGACGCTTCTGTAGCCGCAGGAGCAGTAGCAATGTTCATGTTCATTTGGCTGCCTTTCGAGCTTTGATCCAACGCGGTAAAACGGTGGCCAGAATATTGATAATCAGAATAAATACGGTAATCAGTAGTGCGCCAGCCCAGGCCAGGTCATTCCAGGATTCAAAGGGGCTCATGGCATACTGATAAATGGTCACCGGCAGGTTAGCCATTGGCTTGTCCAGGTCGGTGCTCATGAAATTACTGTTCAGGGCGGTAAACAACAGGGGCGCTGTTTCACCGGTGATACGGGCTACCGACAACAGGATGCCGGTAATAATGCCAGGGCCTGCTGCCCGGTAGCACAGCTGGGTAATCACTCTCCAGCGAGGAGCACCCAGACCACTACCGGCTTCTTTCAAAGTGGTAGGCACCAGGCGAAGCATTTCTTCTGTGGTGCTGACAATAATCGGCAGAGCCAGAATAGCCAGAGCGATCGCACCGGCCCAGCCTGAGAAGGACCCTGTGGTCACAACCACCACCTTGTAGACAAACAGACCTACCAGGATGGAAGGGGCACTCATCAGCATGCCGTTGAGAAAGCGCAGTGTTTCAGCAATTTTTGAACTCTGTGGGGATTCGGACAGCCAGGTTCCGGCTAATACTCCTAAAGGAGCGGCAATCAGAATACCCAGACCGGTCAAAATCAAACTGCCAATAATGGCGTTCTTCAGGCCACCCTGGCTACCGGGCCCTGGTGTCAGTTCGGTGAAAATGTGCAGACCTATACCGGAAATACCTTTTCCAATCAGGCTGTACAGTACGCTGGTCAGAACAACCAGACCAAACAGCGCACAGAAAATGCAAAAACCGATAAAGGCGTAGTTCTTGAGTTTCCTGACTGGCATTATCGCTTCCTCAACAGCAGACGGGCTGCGCCCATCACAATAAATGTCAGTACGAACAGTACGAGACCCAAACTGATCAGAGCCGAGATGTGCATCTCATTGGTGGCTTCGTTGAACTGCTGGGCAATCGTGGAGGAAATAGAGCTTGCAGGCATGAACAGCGAAGTCTCTATACGGTTGGCGCCGCCTATAACAAAAGCAACCGCCATGGTTTCGCCCAGGGCACGACCCAGGCCGAGGATACCGGCACCGACTGCAGCATTTTTGATGCTGGGCAGAAGTACGCGGGTAATGACTTCATAGGGGGTTGCACCCACACCGTAAGCCGCTTCTCTCACCACATTGGGAATGGTTTTCAGCGCGTCACGGGTCAAGGCGGTAATAATGGGCAAAATCATGAAGGACAGAATGATGCCAGCGGTCAGCAGACCGATGCCAATGGGAGGCCCATCAAACCAGGGGCCAATCAGAGGCAGGCCCACCAGATTTTCCAGAGCCCAGAACTGAAAGCCTTCGGAGAACCAGGGGACAAAAACAAAAAGACCCCACATGCCGTAAATAATACTGGGCACAGCGGCCAGCAGTTCAATGGCCATTCCGATGGGCTTGCTGATCCAGTTGGGAGCCAGCTCTGCCAGGAAGATAGCTATACCCAGACCTACAGGAATGGCAATCACAATAGCAATCAGAGAAGACACCAGGGTGCCGTAAATAGCGGCGGCAGCGCCAAAGTCGCTGTTTACTGGATCCCAGACATTGCGAAATACAAAACCGGGACCAAACTCAATAAGGGCTTGCCAGCCTCCGTCGACCAGGGAAAGAATGATCCCGATCAACAGCAGAAATATCAGAATGGCGCTGGTGAAGCTCAATCTGTAGAAGATTGAGTCACCATTCATAGCGCGGGGCATCGTAGTCAAAAGCATAAGCAGCAACACGACAGTTGACCAGCACTATGCTGATCAACTGTCGTTCGTTTCCTATTTCAGAAAGCCTTGGATACTGAGCACTTGATTTAGGAAATGCTGTCAGAGACAGCATTTCGGGCTTAGGGCTATTTGATAATGGTTTGACCGTTGGTGGTCAGGTCTTTTTTCCAGACGTTTTCAACCATTTCAACAACCGCTTCTGGCATTGGGATGTAATCCAGACCTACTGCGTAGTCACCGCCTTTCTCATAACTCCATTCGAAGAAATCGATGATCATCTGAGCTTTCTCGGCATTCACCTGATCCTTGTGCATCAGGATGAAAGTGGCGGCAGTCATAGGCCAGGAGTCGGCACCAGGCTGATTGTTCAGCAGCAGGCGGAAACCAGGAGCGTTAGCCCAGTCTGCGTTGGCAGCAGCAGCCTGGAAAGTATCCATGCCAGGCTGCAGGGATTTACCATCAGCACTGTTCAGCTGGGTGTGGGTCAGATTGTTTTGCTTGGCGAAAGCGTACTCAACGTAGCCGATAGCACCACGAGTACGACGAACGAAGTTAGCTACACCCGCGTTACCGTTACCACCGATGGTGGTGGCTTTCTTAGGCCAGGTAATGTCGGTGTTTTTGCCAATATTCTCTTTCCACTCAGAGCTGACACGGCTCAGGTAGTCAGTGAAGTTGTAAGTAGTGCCGGAACCGTCTGAACGGTGAACGACATAGATAGCCTGATTAGGAATGTTGACCCCCGGGTTCAGGGCGGTAATACGCTCGTCATTCCACTTTTTGATGTTACCCAGATAGATATCTGCCAGTACTTTACCGGTCAGTTTCAGGGCGCCTGGCTCAATGCCTGGAACGTTGATAACAGGAACAATGGCACCCATTACCATCGGGAACTGGATCATGTCTTCTTTATCCAGTTTCTTTTTATCCAGAGGCGCGTCGCTGGCGCCAAAGTCAACGGTTTTGGCGGTGATCTGACGGATACCACCGCCGGAACCGATTGCCTGGTAGTTGATACGAATACCGGTTTCTTTTTGGTATTCCTCAGCCCACTTGGCGTAGATTGGGTGTGGGAAACTGGCTCCCGCACCGTTGATGACTTCAGTCTTGGCAGATGCAGAGAAGGACGCTGCAGCCAGCAGAGATGATATCAGAACAGACTTCAGTAACTTCACTTGTTCTCTCCCCGAGAAACTCGCTTAGAGTGTGTACTTGTTTTCACTGAGAAAAATATTTTGCCGCGCCGTTATAGGGTTGGTTTGTGCAAAACACTTTTCTTTTGCTTGTAAATTTGATGGTTGCGAGAATAGGGGGAATATATTTCAGTAATGTTACAGCTTTATTGGTGTTTTATGACAGTGCAAAGGTGAGTACTCTAACTACTTGCTAACCGGGGCTTCCTGGCCGATGCTGACAGAATGATTCAGGTACTGACCAACTTGCTATCCAATGCCATCAAGTTTTCGCCAAAGGATTCAACGGTCGAAATTTCGGTTGAGTCTCAGGCTGACAGTGGCAAAGTCAGGGTGAAGGTCAGGGATGAAGGGCCGGGCATTCCTGCTGAATTTAAAGACAAGCTGTTTGATCGGTTTACTCAGGCTGGCAGCACCTTAACCAGAAAAGAAGCAGGAACGGGTTTGGGGCTCAGCATCTCGAAAACCATTATTGAAAAGCACGGTGGAGAAATCGGTTTTATCTGCGAGGAGGGCAAAGGCACGGTTTTCTACTTTGAACTGACACTCTATCAGCAAAAGGATGAAGTCAGAGCTTAGTTCTTGCTATGGATGTCTCAATAACGTGCTTGATACCGGGCTTTAACAATCTCAATATTATTTGATTCCCTGATTTTTTAGACGCTTATAAAGGGTATTGCGACTGATGCCCAAAGCTCTGGCAGTTTTGCTGATATTCTGCTGATTCAATTGGTAGACTGTGTGAAGATCCTGGGTAACTGCTCAAAATTCGTAGGCAGAGCGGTTCATGAGCTGAACAGATTTTTCCCGCACCATGTCTGATAACCGGGGAATAGTTCCAGTCCCGGAGATTCGATCCTTCAGATATCTGGAGAATGACA
>NZ_JBPCXO010000011.1:0-4940 GCF_051008435.1 Endozoicomonas sp.
ACGCCAACCCGGAGAAAAACACCAAGGCGAAGAAAGACCGTCGGATCAAGAATGACAATCTCGGTTCTGAGTTTTACACCTTTCTGCTCGCAGCCATGACCAATATGCTCGGTGTTTGCAAAGGCGCAATCTACGTCTGCATGTCATCGTCTGAACTGGATACTTTGCAGAAAGCCTTTCGGGAAGGGGGCGGCAAGTGGTCCACATTTATCATCTGGGCCAAGAATACCTTCACGCTGGGACGTGCCGACTATCAGCGCCAATACGAACCGATTCTCTATGGCTGGAAAGAAGGCTCTGAACATTTCTGGTGCGGTGCCCGGAATCAGGGCGATGTCTGGTTTTTCAACAAACCGGTGAAAAATGATCTGCATCCCACCATGAAGCCGGTAGAACTGGTAGAGCGAGCTATCCGTAATTCTTCCAAGACTCGGGATATTGTGCTGGATCTGTTTGGTGGTTCTGGTTCGACGCTGATCGCCTGTGAGAAATCACAGCGCAGTGCCCGGCTCATTGAGCTGGACCCCAAATACGTCGACGTCATCGTGCGTCGATGGGAGGAGTACACGGGCAAGGAAGCCTACCTCGAAGCCAACAATCTGACCTTTGAGCAAACCAGGGAAGAACGACATGGACGATCTCTCAAGGCGACTGGATCAGATTGATGCCAAGCTCGATAAGCTGAGCGATGCTGTCTCTCGTCTGGCTATGATAGAAGAACGGATTACCCACCAGACCAGTAACCTTTCCCGGCAGGATGAACGTCTGGATGAGCAGGAGAAGCGCATTCGGCAGCTGGAGTTTCAGTCCAGTAAACGAGGCGTCGTTCTGAACTATTTTGAACGGTTCGGCTGGATCTTGCTGACCGCCACTATCGGACTGCTGTCTTACTTTCTCAGAGGATGAGCGATGAGCAAGCGTAAGGATACCAATTACATTGTTGTGCATTGCTCGGCCACCCGGGCTATCCAGCATGTGACCTTTGACGACATCAAACGCTGGCACACCATGGAACGGGCCTTTCTGGATATTGGTTATCACTGGGTGATTGAGCGGGATGGCTCGGTGAAACAGGGGCGGCCCATCGATGAATGGGGGGCTCACGCAAAGAGTCATAACCACGAAAGTGTGGGTATCTGCTTGGTGGGTGGTCTGGACCAGAATAACCATCCGGAGGATAACTTCACCCCGGATCAGAAACGAATGCTCAAGCTCTTGGTGGCAGGCCACCAAGCACTTTATCCAAATGCTGTGGTTCATGGTCACCACCACTTCAGTAAGGTGAAGACCTGTCCCAACTTCGATGTGCACCACTGGCTTCGACAGGAAGGACTGTTGGGAGGTAAGAAGTGAGTCTCGTTGCAGCCATTCCGGTGATAGGAAAGGTCATCGACAAGCTCTTTCCAGACGCAGAAAAAGCTCATGCCGCCAGGACTGAACTGACCGAGATGCTGCTCAACGGTGAACTGGATGAACTGGAGCAACAGGCCGGAGTCATCAAAGCCGAAGCTCAGGGTGAAGGCTGGCTGCAAAGAAACTGGCGACCTATAGTGATGCTGGTGTTTACGGCATTGGTTGTGTGTCGTTGGATGGGCTGGTCCGCTCCGAATCTTACAGAGGCAGTGGAACTGAAACTGTTCACTATCATTCAGCTGGGTATTGGCGGATACATTGCCAGTCGGGGGCTAGAGAAGGTGACGAGAACATGGAAAAGCTGAGACTTAAGTTAAGCCGTTCTAAGAGGCGACTTCCAAGCGCAGAGAGCGTCTTAAGGTCGAAGAGGAAGCTTGATAAACGTCTTCTGACGACTGCTTCGGGGTCCCTGGGAGGTGCCCTCCATTGCGGGTAGGCAGCAGCGCGGAATAGCGCCAGCGACAGAGTGAAAATCGGGGTTGACACCCAGGTTGACAGATTGGGGTTCAGCCCAGTAACGACGGGGCTTTCCGGTGTCAACTAGTCAGGGATTTTGTCAACCAAACTGTCAACCTTTGCAGTCTGGGTTGTCAACCAGGTTGACAGATTTCAGGCTCAGTTCAAACCAGTGTTGGTTTTGGTGACAAAGCAGGGTGTTGATTTTCAAACTGCGAGCCAGAGCCTTCAGATGATAGTGGTTAGGGCTGATTCGGGGTTGATGATCCTGCCAGTTTTCTCCCCAGTCCCGATGCAGCGCAGAAGCCTGTCTCCCTTTTAGGTAGTGAAGGTCACCCAGTTGAATCAGAAAGATGGCCTCAGGCATTGTCTGATACCAGCGTTGGAGACTGGGGAGGGTGTGGCGATCAGGATGGAGCAGTCGACAGGAGAGAAAGGAGCCGCTGCTGAGCTCAACAGCCAGTAGAATGGGGTCTCTCATGATTGAGGCCCCCACATTGAAATGGTCTGCCAACCGCCGTCCTGCCAGTAGTACAGATACTCGGCTCCGGTTTCCCAAGCCAGAGCAATCAGACTCTGGAGGTCGTCGCTGTTGCGAGGCCGGATCTTGGCCCAGGGCTCACCCTTGTCCATATAAGCATCAACACCGTTTTTGGTGATGTACGACAAGTCACCAAAGTTCACAATGATTTTGGCATCGGCTTCGGTGGGGAAGTGCTCCTGCAGCACTTTACCCACCTGATCTCCATCGAAATGGCAGTAGATGGAGCAATAGCGACCGTCAGCCAGCCGCCTTGCAATTCGGGAGCGGGTGCTCATACGGTTTCTCCCTGAAAAAGCGCTTTCAGTCCTGCGGTGATTCGGTACATGCGATCCTTGCCCTCCGGCTTTTCGGACTCAATGGTCAGCCCCAGTCGTTTTTTCAGGGTCCCGGCCAGTGTGCCGCGCACCGTGTGTTGCTGCCAGCCGGTTTCTCGCATGATTTCATGGATGGCAGCGCCTTCGGGGCGAGCCAGTAGTTTGATCACTTTATGGAGCTTGGTGCCGGTTCGGATTTTGCCTTTATCAGCAGGCTGGTCGTCTACCGGGAGGCCAATAGCGGCCTTGCCCTGAGGGCTGATATCAAAAGTGTCCGCCTTTTTCATGCGGATCAGAAAGCCCTTGTTGGCCAAGCTGTCCAGCACTTTCTTCCGGGCACCGCCCTTCAGGGTGAGTGTTGAGGCGTGGAGAGTTCCGGTCTCAGCGGCTTGCTTGAGTATGGTTTCCTGAGTGGCAGTGAGTTTTATTGTTTTCATGGTGTATCTCCTTTTTGTTGCGAAAGAATGTTTTGAATGGCGTTAATATCCCTCCATGGCATCAATGCTTCACTTAGACGGTTGGTCAGTTCCCGTAGCATGCAGACCTGAGCCCAGTTGATGTCATCCGGGTTGACCTCAAAGCGATCGTCTATAAGACGCTGGAACTCGTCGAGCAAGGCTGCCAGCCCTTGGGTTTCATTAATAAAGGCGCTTTCAGGATCGTTATTCGGATTCATGGTCAATGTTCCCTGTTACATTTTTGCCGTCTTTGACGCCTTGCTGATAAGCCTGTTCCAAAGCTCTCCTGACTTGCCAGACCGCCACTTCTTCGAAATCTCCTGGGGTGTTGCGGGTTTTCAGGGTGTCCATCAGCAGGGTCTTTTGGGCGATTGCTTCCAGGGCTTTATCAATACTCTTTTTCATGTTTTTCTCCCGTTATTGCTTTCTTTTTGTTATGTACAGTAAGGCTCTATAACTAAGGGTTATCAAGATAAAAGTGATTTAAAATCAATGGGTTGTCGGCTTTGTCGGGGTCTGTCAGGCTAGAGCGGGGACAGTGAAGGACGATCAGGGACTATGGCACTCATCTCGCAATCGGAATTCGCTAAACGTCAAGGCTGGAGCCGCCAGTATGTGGCTAAATTGGTCAAATCCGGCAAGATTCGTCTGCACAATGGCAAAGTTGAACCTAATGAGGCCCTTAAAGAGATTCAAGCCCAGGCAGAACCTTCTACGGTCCTGAGAAAGTCTCAGTCACAAGCTGGATCTGTACCGGTTGCTCCCACCGATTCACGGCAAGCTGTCGATTTCGTCACCGCACGCACCATGCGGGAAGCCTTTAGAGCCAAGATGGCGAAGATGGAGTATGAAAAAGAAACTGGAAAATTAACCGATGCCAGTAAAGTTCGTGAGGATGCTTATCGGGCTGGACGAATGGTGCGAGATGCGCTGTTGGGTATTCCTGACCGTCTTTCTGACGTACTAGCCGCTGAGCAAGATCCAGAGAGAGTTCGTCAACTGCTCTTTGGAGAAATAGAGTCTGCGTTGGAGCAATTATCAAACATAAACTAACGTGTTCTTAGTTGAGTTGGATAAAATAGTAGATTCTGATGGCTCATAAACGATTAAATTTTACGGAAAAACAAAAAGCCATTATTTTTAAAAGAGATAGAGCTACTTGTGCATTCAGTGGTATCTCTTTGTGGCTTTTGGACTCGGGGATATCCCCAAATTGGCGAATGGATTGGGCCGACCATATTCGACCCAATGCTGCTGGGGGAACAGCTCAGCTTGAGAATGGTATTTGTGCATCCTGCACATTCAACGCCAAGAAAAAAGATAACTCTTACGACACATTATATTTCGTCAAAAATGGCTTAATTACCGACGACTATATCAGCATATTCGGTATTCCTAGCCAAATGTTTTTAAATCAATTGGATCGTTTAGGGCGTCTTGAGATTATTGACTGGTATTTTAATCGATGTTTGGCCAATACATTTATTGGCTTCGATTGGCGATGTGTGTCGGAGTTTGAGCAGGTTAGAAAGAAGAGAGATGATCATTACTGGTTTGGCTCAGGCTGGAAGCGCATGAAGCGATTCATTAAGCAGCGACCTGAGTTGACCTATCTCGAAAGAAATTTGATGTAACTATTCAGCACCCAGCAAAGGATGATTACCATAATTCTTCAGAGCTATAAGCAGAGCTTCGAAAATATTCTGACCCTGCTTTCTCGCTGATGACACATAACTTCGTATCCGACAGTAATAT
>NZ_JBPCXO010000012.1:0-3932 GCF_051008435.1 Endozoicomonas sp.
CAGCAAGTTTGATTAGATATTTGCACTCTGGAGGAATAGTAATGGTGGTCATGGCAGCTACAGTCGTCAAGAGGGGAAAAGTGGCACTTTACTGCGGTAAGCTTTCTTGTGCCACTTCCCTTAGTACTGAGGACAGTTAAACTGCCCTGGCACACCATACAATTTTTCCCACTACCGGATTTTCTTCCAGTTTTTTCAGATCCAGAGTCCAACCAGGATACTCAGGGTTATCACTGGTAATTTTCAGCTCATACTGAACCTGTTTCACCCGCTTAGCCATCAAACCATCTTCGGTCTGAATGAGATAAACCCCTTCACTCTGAACGGCCTGGCGGGACATATCCACCAGCACCTGATCTCCATCCTGAAAGGTGGGCAACATACTCTCACCACTGATGGTAACGAATGCCAGGTTTTCATCGGAAACACCCAGCTGTCGGCTCAGAAAAGCTTTGTTGAAAGCAAAATAGTCGCTGACTTCTTCACTCTGAACAGCAGAACCTATTCCGGCACTGGCCTGCACATCGAACATAGGAGTGAAGATAATCTCATTGCTGCCTGACGCATCTGAAATCTGTCCACTGTCGTTTTGATCGCCGGTCAGCAACCAATTCAGGTCAACCCTAAACTCGTCATACAGACTTTCCAGATAGGCCATGGAAGGACGACTGGTACCACGACAGATTTTATAGATATGAGAGGCGGATTTGCCTGTCATTTCGGCAAACTGCTTTTTGTTTCCCTGTGTCAGACGATCAACTATCAACTGAAATCGGCGCGCGAAAGCATTTGCCATATCTTGCTTTGTCCTGAATGAGAATAAAGCGTCGATTATACAACAGTAGGTCTGATACTAGGAGCCTGACCGAGAATAGACAGATCGGCCTAAAACCCAGATAGAGCGGTTCATTTTTTCGATGAATTTGATTGAATAGACCCACTATTCGCATAAATCCATCGAAAAAATGACCTAGCTCTACCGAATTTTAATCTCGATCACTATTCTCGGTCAGGCTCCGAGGGACAGATATGAAAAGAGCGGCAAAACAGCCGCTCTTTTCTATTGTTGACTAAAGTGGCTCACCATTCAGCTGGTTTCTGCCACCCCAATCCCTTTCTCTTCAGATTGGACCTGTCTCGAAGCTTTTTCCAAGGCTTTCTGAGCAAACTTTTCAGCCTTCTCTTCTTCTTCAGCGATTCTCACCAACTCGCGCTTTAGATAGAAAGCAGCCAGGCAAAGCATTACACCGGTGACAGAAGCAATCAAAGCCAGAGAGCCAAACCAGAGCAATGCAATCACGCCCACCATTTTACGGCTGACCTCCGTTGGAGACTCCTTGCCATAGGCGTACATAGCCAGACGGTAAACCTGATTCTGATTGATCAGTCGATTGATTTCAGACTGGATGTTGCGCTGATCATTGCGCAGCAGGAATATCTTATCTTCAATATCAACAACCTGGGCATTAATCACACCCAGCTGCTGTTGCTTACCTTCAACATAACCAGATAGTTCTTTCTCCTGATTTAGCTTGATACCCATATAGCGGGAGCGACTGCTCTCCGCATTGGCTACAACATCACTTTGCAGCTTCACGTTGGCTGCTTCACGGTTCAGAATTTCCTGCTTTCTGCTTTCAATCCGTTCGTTGATGTCTGCAATCCGGCCTTCGTACTTGTTGTTGGTGAACTCGATCTGCTGTTTCATCTGATCTTCCATGTTCGCCTGCTTGGTCAGGGCATCCCCTCCCAGGTAACCGGTGGTGATCTGATCAACCTGCTTATTTTTATCCGCGATCAGTTTGCGGTATTTGCTGTCGACAGCAGCACGAGTCAGGAAATTAGCATCATCCAGCTCACGAGCCATTTCAGCTTTGAGCGACGTCAGCTCGGCCAATAATCGATCTTTTTCTGTTCGGCTATCAGAAAGATTATCCAGCAGTAATGCTGAGAAACGGTCTTCAACTCCCTGTCGCTCAGTGTTCCAGTCTTCGTAATAACCATCTCTCTTCTCGATCAGATCCTGGATTTCAGTATCCAGCTCTTCTCTAAAGGAGTAGTCAATACCTGACAGGATGGACTCGGTTTTAGCATTGACCTTGTTGATGCGAGTTCTAAAAGATTCGTCGATGGATAGCTGCTCTGACTCAACTTCCTGATTTAAATCGTCTTCTGTGAATATCTGAACCCGTTCTTGTCTTCGGTTAAGCAGCGCTATTTCAGACCCGATGTTTTCTATATCATTTTTACGGGAATCAATGGCGTAATTGAGATTGGAAAAGTTTCGTTCAAAGCCATTGAGCATGGTTTCAAAAGTGATCAGGCAGAGAAAGGCCACAAAGAAAAGAAACAAGCCTCGCCAGAAAACATTCTTCACTGCCATAAAGGCAAACGTCAGTGGGATCTTACATAACTCAACCACAGCGATAAGCAGAAACGGTAATCCGGCCACCAGCACCGAAGAATAGTTACCAATCAGGCTTACCGATTCCTGATTCAGATAGGACTCGTTGGCTGAAATAGAGACAACAATGGAAATGGTTAAACCGATCAGTACAGCAATGACTTCGACAGTCCACGCCAGGCGAATCAAGAAATTCGCGTAGTTTTCATTATACTTCTTGGAAAAGTTCATTTTCTGAACAGCCCTGATTTTTTATTGTTTGAATATCTTCCTTAATCTGACTGGGTTAAAAGTGGTTTACATCGCTGCAAATCGACATCTTTCACTCAGCAGTCCGGCCATTGTAACGGCTATCCTACTGTTTTAAAGCCGGATTTTTCAGCAAAGTGACGTCTTGTGAACCTGTTACTACTTAAGACTCTTGCTACACGAGGGATGGCGGTATAAAGAACAGAAGGAACTTTTTTCAAGAAAGTGAGTCCAAACACGCAGGAAACTGACCATAAGGAAGTGTAACTGTGTATCAAGTAACCCCATACCCCTGCTATTCGAACGCCTCTGGCAGTTCATTTATTGACCTTATGGCCAAACCAGCAAGAGCGTCCTCTCAAGGAGAGGCTGTTTTTGATCTCAAGCACAAACTCATGAAGTGTACAAAGCTGTCTGAAGAGCTAGAGCATCTGACAACCTTGATACTGTCAACGAAACCAGACGCAAAAACTCACCTACAAGTGCGTGAGCAGTGGCTTCATCTGGGAGACTGTCTGGACACCGTCACAGCGATGAAGAATGATTTAAAAGCTCAGTTTTGTAGCATACGTAGAAGACTGGCTTCTCATTTGGATACTCAGACGCCTGCAATGAGCAGTCAGCCGTTTGTTGATACAAAGACCCTGTCTGTAGAGGAACGATCTCAACAGTCAGTTGTTGAAGACCTCAAACTTAAACTCATCAAGTGCACAAACCTATTTGAAGAACTGGAACGTTTAACAAAGCAGATTCTCTCCACTACACCCAGTACAAAAACTCTCCAAGGAGAGCAGGGACATTGGCCTCATAGGAACGAACTCCTGGGCACTGTTACTGCAATGAAGGAGGAGCTGAAAGCTCAGTATGGATGTCTTCAAAAAAGGCTGAACGCTCATTTGAAAGTTCAAACCCCTTCTGTGAGTGACAGCTCAACGAGTAATCCAGCGTCCAGCCGATCAAGTGAATCGTCTCAGCAACCAGCTGTTATTGCTCTCAAGCACAAGCTTATGAAGTTCACAAAGCTGTCTGAACAACTGGAACACCTGACGACAGAGATACTCACCACAAAGCCAAGCGCAGAATCTCCCGAAGAATTGACGAAACAGAAGCTTCAACTGGGAAATTTTCTGGATAAGATCACTGAAATGAAAAAAGGTAACTATTCAGCACCCAGCAAAGGATGATTACCATAATTCTTCAGAGCTATAAGCAGAGCTTCGAAAATATTCTGACCCTGCTTTCTCGCCGATGACACATAACTTCGTATCCGACAGTAATA
>NZ_JBPCXO010000013.1:0-15556 GCF_051008435.1 Endozoicomonas sp.
CGTCCCTGTGTAGCACCTTGCAAGTGCATTGTTATTAACACAGGTATTTTGCCTGAACAGCACAGAGGGCGCTCCTTTCAGTTCATTCTGTCTTACTTCTTCAGATCGTTAAGCGGGACTTAAGGCCATGACATAGTAGTAATACCTAATCAAAAAAAATAAATCATTCCATAAGAAGATTTTCTATGGGCAGCTATCAAACCTTACTGCTGGGGGAAGCTTGCTAAATATCAGTTGAATAACCCACCATCCATAGATATTTAGAATTAACTGATTACTTTTTTACCTTCAAGTTTGTTCTTCACGGTAGCTATTTATGGGTGTTGTTGAGTATTTAAGGCAAGATTCCTACTGTGACTAATGAACAGATTTTAATTAATCCGACTGTTTTGGTTGGTTATAGGATCGAATCTTTCAGATGATTTAAAAAGACGTTTTAATGATTTCTGATCAAGGCTAATAATGATTATTACCCTTTTTAAATTGAATTAAACAAGTAAGGCGGGATGAACTGAAGAGAAATAAAGCGTTTAAATACTATTTAATCGAATAATAAAAGTAACTTGTATCTTTATTTGTATATCATCTGACTGCTCAGACTCGTACTTAATGTGAGTGGTCGTCTATGCAAGGCTCTTAAAATATGATTAGAAAATAGTAGTCAATGGTTGAATAAAAGAGAACGGCTAAATCATTAATCTCTAACTATACTCTTCTCTCCTTGTGTTATTACAGAATTGAGACGTTCAGCCGCATGAAAACTGTGCTTTTGGCAGCGCTGCTGCTTGTCTGTTGTGCCAGTGGCTCCTGGGTGGTTGCTCAGGAGTCAAAAAATGTTTCCCCGGACACTTTGGGGGAACAAATAAAAGCCCCTTCGTCAGATGTCAAGGAGGAAATTATTCAGTTACCGCTGGGGGTTTTGCAAAAAACGCCTGAAGGTTGGGGTTATTGGGACGGTGCTGTGAGGGCAGAGATTGAGGATTATCAGTCTTCTGCGGTATGGGGATACTTCAAAGCGGCCACAACCTGGGTATGTATGACCTGCATCATATACGCTATGGGCGGACATGATACCTTAGGAGCGAAGGCCATTAGTTTATATTTGACAGCTGGCCTGGCAATTGATGTTAGCTTTAATCTTAATAGAGCCTACCGAGTCTATACCCAGTGGGGTGAAGACCATGACGGAATCTGGCAGGTTCCATTCAGGGATCGGAAAGAGCCAGCCCTGTTGATTCTTTTCTATCAGCATCCAGCGGGTAATGTCCATTACACAATCATGAGCCTTTATGATCAGGAGGCCAGTGATGATCGCTACATAAATGATGAATATTTGCGACTAGCGAAAATTCTATACAAAAGACAGATTTATCTCACATTGACTCCGGAGGAAGAAAAGCCGGGTGATCAAACAAGTTTGCGGGATGAATTGGCTCGGGATAGTGATCTGGCGGTTTCATTGTTTCAGAGCACTAATCAGGAGCTGCTGTATCACGTTGACTTCAGTGGCAGTGCATCTCTTCCCTGGGTAGAGCTTTCCCTGACCAAGGCCCAGGGTGCAGATGCAGAGCAGGAGTATTTATCAGCGGTCTCCCCCTTATGGATAGGTCATGTAGCTGACTGGTTGTCTAAGCCTGCCAGCTGGAATCTGATGAGAAAATTTGCAGAAGCAAGACAAGAATTGCCAGAACAGAGCGGGCCCATGTTTGCTGATGATGAGCTGGGTATAGAGCGTATTTTGGCT
The DNA here is from genome assembly GCF_051008435.1 of Endozoicomonas sp. Taxonomy (GTDB): domain Bacteria; phylum Pseudomonadota; class Gammaproteobacteria; order Pseudomonadales; family Endozoicomonadaceae; genus Endozoicomonas_A. The sequence goes on from NZ_JBPCXO010000013.1 coordinate 1,745, forward strand.
AAAGAAGCAGATTCCGGCTGTTTGCAGCTGGATATGGATTCAGTGACCTTGAGGCTGCCTCCATCAGGTATTTTGATGACTGGTGATCAACACTGCTTTTCTTTAGGTCGGAAAACCACGCCTTATGCAGCAGAGCATCGGATGCCTGCAAGTTTTTCTTATAACCAATATGACACTGAGAGTGCTTTGGTATGGGAGTGGGGTGCGAAGAAAGTTAAGTTGTATGCACTTAACTGGCTGACTGCTCTGACTGCCTCTAAAGGGTTGAAGTGGTATTTTGGCCGAAAGAACCAGCAGGCAGTGGTAGTGGTTGGATCGGCTGAGGTGATTGAAGTTCAAACCACTGGAAAGGATCTGGTTCCGGTGGATAATGAAGCCCTTATGGTACCTCCAGATAATAGAGGTAAAGGTGGGACGGCTACTGCTCTTAAACTGGCAAATCAACCTGCAAGAGAGCCTTTATCAACAATGGCGCAAGCTTTGAAAACCCATCGACTTGCAAAACAGGAAAGTCTTTCAGATAGCAGTGATGAAGGTGAAGGTGGATTACCACCACCACCTCCCCCGCCCAAGATACAGGCACCGAAGGACTATAAGATCGTGATCAAGAAACGATCTGAGATGGGGGATCTGAAAAACAGACCTAAACCACCGGGTGGAAACACAACGGGTGATGTGGGTGTTTCAATGGACGAAATGTTGAAGAAAAGGGAGCAAATGCTTGGAAAAGGAAAAGGCACTGGTGCTAAACCGCAACCTGGTCTTGCTGGAGAAGGGGTTGGTGGATCCAAGCCAAAAGCACCACCTCCTGTAGCACCCAGACCTAAGTTAACTCAGATGCAAAGAGATACAATGAGGACGAAGGTTCTGGAACTGTTACCAGAGAAGGAGCTGATCGTCATAGACGAAGAGACCGAAACAGTCACAGTCGGCTCATTCAAAGTTGCGCCTGATAAGTGGAATAGCTTTGCCAAAGCAGCCAAGGTGGCTCATCAGAAAGAAATGGAGCGTTTATCTGTGGTAGCCGCTACGATGCCTGATAGAGCGGTTGAAGAGTGGGATGGGGTCACTTACACATTCGATTGGTTACTCGACTTCCTCTGGGACGAATCCATTGCTGAGGAAGCCATTATTGAGTAGTGGATAGGAAACAGTGATTAAGCCCCTGGTGGATAACCTCCAGGGGCTTTTTTATGAAGCTCGTAAAAGAAGTCAATTCTGGTGGGCTGGTCAATTAACAGGATTTTTAAATAAATCCGCACGGCAATAAAAATAATAAATTATATTTATCTTTACTCCGGGGTTTGTACAGAGATGTTGCTTTCAGATGAGAATCGGTCTGCTCTTGGCAATAGCGTTGCTAAGTGGTGTTTACGCCTATGCCAGGGAAGGGGCAGTCAGATTTGTTGAGCTGCCAGAAGGTCTTTATGAAGAGTATGAAAATGGCAGTTTCTGGTGGGAAGGAGCCAGTGCCGATGCAGTGGCCAGCTATCACACTTCCACTGTGTCGACCTGGTTTTGTTCGCTGACCTCTCTGTTTCCCGTATTCATGATCTTTAGTGCCGTTAGTCAATATTCCCCTCACAGTGTTCCCATGGCCAGACTGCTTTTTGCCGGTCTGACACTGACGGATTTTGCTTTTCTTTGCAGCGATGGAGTTGCGCTGATTCAAAGCAGTCGCCGCGTTCAGCCCGTTATTTATACTCTGCCTTTTCAGGATCGGAGCAGGGCGCCTCTGCTGATTCAAGTCATTGCCGGACATTTACCATTCAATGTCCAGTACCGAATCCACTCACTCTGGCAGCCCGGAATATCAGATTCAGATTATGGTGATGATGAATACCTGGCGCTGGCAAAAGTCCTTTCCAGTAAGGGTCAGTACCTCAGGCTGTCAGTGGATCAAGATGAAGAAACTGGCTCGGCAATCAGTTGGTTTACTGAGCGAGTACTGCAAATGGAAGTACGTCAGGTGGGTGGAAATACATCGGCTCTGGTGCATTTTGAAGAAACGTCTGCCCGTAAGTGGATTGAACCTTATCTGCTGGATCTCTCGGAAATAGAGTCTTCTGATGAGCTCTATCAGGCTGCGATCAGTCCTGAATGGATGATAAACCTCTCACAGTGGTTGTCAGAACATTCTGATGAAGCTTTTGAAGAGGAAGTGATTCATGTCGAGGTAGGGCCTTTCTCTGCAAAGGTGTTTGATGATCCTTTTGACCGTTACTCCCTGGATCAAGGTGAGGAGCATTGTTGGTCACTGGATATGGGAAGCGTTCAATGGAACTTACCAAAAGAAGGCATTGTATTTTCAGACACTGGTTGTTTCTCACTGGGTCAAAAAGGAGTTAAGGCATCACAGGGAGGATCTCACATTGCCCAAAATGACAGGGACAGCCGTTACTATCTCTACAAAGATAAAGCTGTAAAACAGCTGATGGTGACAGCATTTAATGGCGTTATGGGTAAAACCTTGAAATATGGTATGAGTCGATTTCTTGGGAAAAATCACCCACAGCCAGTTTTGAATAGGGGTTTTCTTGGTAAAAGCCACCCACAGCCGACTTTGAAAAGGAATCTGGACGTTTATCACCGGGGTGTCAATCAGCAGATTGCAAAGTCACAAACAAGTCAGCTCTCTTATGTTGATACTTTTGTAGATCAACCCATTCCCGTTATGTGGCTTCCCAATCGAGAAGGGACTGCCAGAGGCAGGGCTCGTGAAAAAAGTGGTGTTAACTCAGAAGGTGCAAGCAAGCGTAAATCATCAAAAGACATGCTGTCGGTAAAGCCCACCTTAAAGTCTCTGCAAGGGAAAGAAAATCCAGAGTCGTTTATCAAAGGCGTGGAGAATCGAAAGCTGGGGGTGCTGATCGAGGAGAGTGAAGACGTTGAAGAACGGATTACAGAAACCGTCACTCCGTCGGATGATGAGTCTGTTCTCAGGGTTAATGGCGAGTGGGTAAAGCTAGACGATCCCGCCCCAACCTTTCAAAGGGATCTTGCGCAGCCCTATTTGCCGGGAGAGCCCGCTTTTGAGGTTTTGATAGAGGAAGTGCTGACGCCACTGGATAAAGATCCGCTGAACCCTCTTGATCGTAAGCTGGGTCATGAACAAATCAAACAGTATGTAGAAGGGCTGTTTGAAGAGATTCGAGAATTTGAATGGTTTAGTAGCGATGGGCAGCACGCTACAAAGGCCGATGTTCCTGGACTGGCCCGCGCTGTACTGAAAAAAATGTTCTGGCCCAATAGAGATAGAAGACAGGGTTATGAAGGGGGAGTCCCTTCGCCTGTTTACGATGATTCTGATAACGAGTCCGGAATGTGGGATATGGGCTCAACCTATTTATTGTCGCAGGAATCTCTCGCAGAGGTGGCCCAGCATTATTATCCGGGGACTGAAGGTTTCGAACAGCTTCATCAGGTGTTACTGGCGCGAATGGCTGACCAGCAACATGATATCAGTGGCGTATTAAGTCTTTCTGATGATTTGAAACAACAATATAGGCAGGGTCTGGAAGCAGGTATTGCTGAAGAGGCCCAGGAGTTTGGTGGCCTGCAACTGTCTGTTCCCTTTTCCCTGATATCTGACAAGGTGGTTGCCAGAGCCTGGAAGAGTATGGTTGACCTGCTAAACCCCGAAATGAGGCCATTAATTATGGAAATCGCTCTCGTCACTGAAGAGAGTAGCTGGAAAGGTCTGGAGTGGTCTGAAGAGTATTCGTTACGGGAGGTGCTCTATAAAACCAAAGATTATGCATCTGGTACTGATTTTTTTGAAGGTATACTCAATGAAGTCATAGCCAGCCTGGAAAAGGATGGCTATAAACTCCAAAACAAGGTGCCTTCAGAAAAGCTTAAAGACGACTATATGGACATGTTAAAGGAGTGGATCCGTGATTATGAGATTATGGGCAATCCTCATGTTGGTCCTGCGACACCGGGTGATATACCCGAGCTTGCCTTTAAAATACTGACAATACTGCTCAAGCAGAATGCAGAGTGAGTAACTGTTTTTACATCGCAGCTTATTTCTCCGGCAGTTTTGGGGGAAGGAAGCGAATGAAAGTCGTGCCGTCCCCCTGAGTTTCTATGATGAGCTTCCACATCGGCCCACCATTATCAGGAATGACCAGGAACTGATGGTTACCTTGTGGGATAAAGCCGACAGCTGGCACCTGAACCAGTCCCAGTTGCTCCATGGTGATGAAAGGCAGACATCTTTGGGCTGGGCACTGGGCTTGAAGTAATTGGGCCAGGGCTCCGGACTGCAATACATAATTCAAAGCACCATGCAGTTGAGCCAGCAGAGTGTAGGAGAAGGGTGAGATTAAAACCTGGTTGGCAGTATGGTCCGCAATAAATTGAAAGCCGGGCGTTGATGCTTCTATGAGTGGGGGAAGAATGGCGCCTTCCACTACAACCTGTTGCTGTTCTGAATGAATGGTTCTGGCAAAACCATACAGAGCTCTTAACTGATTCCGATGGAAGTAAAGGTGAATAAAGACAGAGCCTCTGTGTTCCCTGATCCAGCTCAGAATAACTCTCAGGATCTCTTCAGAAGAGGTTGGTGCACCTTCATAAATGTCACCGCCGGGCATTTCAGTGGATATCCAGCCTATTCCTGATTGTTGAAGAGGGCCTTTACAGCTGGAGCAGTCGGCGATGGAAGCGGGCGCTCCTCTGGCAACAACGCCTGTCGGGTCTGATGATGCATCGCCCTCAATGGCCGTCAGGCCTTTGCCACAGTACCGGCAAAACTCATTGATTTTGCCTCTTTTCATGGCCCCGGCTGCCAGTCTCCAGGCCGGGTTTCCTTCTTCAAACCGGGAGCCCTGATCCACCGCATTTTCGGTCTGGTTCAGGAGGTTCAGCATGTCATGGTGGGGTGTTTGTTGAGGGGAGTCGACTTCATCCGTTCCTTGGGTCGTTTCTGTATTTTGATCCGAATAACCTGGAAGGTACAGTTGGTATGTTACATGACCATTGTCTTCGAATACGTTCAGCATCAACTGCTCAGACCCCAGTTGCAGGGTGACCGTTTGGATCAAGGCTGCCTGTGAACAGGGTGAAACCACCAGGTACAAGCAGAGCAGGGTAAGTTTACGGAGCATAAAAGACCGTGATTTTATTTAATGGGTCGTGGAAATATAGAAGGGTTTGCAGAATAGGCAGGAACAAAAAAGCCCACAGTCTGACTGCAGGCTGATTGAATCTTCGTATCAATAGAATCGGGCGTAAACCCCTGATTTATAACAGGCTGCGACAATACTGAGTGCTATGTGACCTACTGCTTGCAGTCCGTTAAAAACGAATGAAACGATCGCTGCCGTTCTCCAGCCATCAGAACTGTTATTGCACTCAGGGCATTTTGGCCCTTCATAGCTGAGGGCCAGGTTGAAGTCCGCGCGCTTTGTTTTCGAACTAAGACCACAGCCTTTGCCCCAGAACGAAGCCCCCTCATTAGCAATGGTTTCGTTCAAGTTGAGAGTAGAGTACAGAGGGGTAAAGCAGGTTCCCATTCGTGGCCAGACAGTCAAGCTGGTAGGGCTGCTGTCCCGATCAAAAAACTCAGCCCAAGTAATGACTTCCTCCAGAGGAGCCGGTCCATAGTTCTCTTCAGCCTCAACTTGCTTACCGGCAGATGGGCTGTTACCACAGGCCCGAATCAGGTTGTCGGTAATACTGTTGGCAAAGACATGCACTTCCAGATCGTGTTCACCGGTTTGCAGAAACTGCATGGCACAGACGGATGTCCAGGTCGTGGAAGAAGGGGAGTGGAAATAGTTTTCTGCTACTTTTGAGCGTTCTGTTCTGGAAGCGTTATGAAGATTCTCTAATGCAAGAAGCACTCTGGTCTGGCCGTCTGGGGCATCATTGCCATCCATATAAAAATCATCATGCTCTATTTGTCCATATACGTGCTTAAGGTGCATACCTCTCTGGAAACTCGTGCCTCCAACCGCGCCTGTAACTCGGGTGACGTTGTGTTTGATATCAACTTCCTTGTGGGAGTTTTCATCAGGGCCACCTTCCAGCAGCACTCCGTGCTCAGCACCTTCGAGCTCGAACCAGCTTTTGCTGATCCTGTACTCTCCCTCTGAGGAGATATTGTCAGCCCCCTCGTTATCAACCCAAACCAGTGCTTTCAGACCGGGTCTACCAACCAGTCCCAGCCTGGATATATCAAAATGACTGCTGCCTCTGCTGTATGCCAATACTTTGGGGTGCGTAGTCGTATTGAAGGAACTGCTTTCACTCAACTCGAACTCGCTGGCATCCATGGCGAGCCCGGTAATATTGTTATCCTGCGAGAAATCCAGAAGGCAATAGATCTGATCGCCTCCAATATCGAAATTGCTGGCGGGTGCAATAAAAACTAAACCCTCTTCGCCAGATCCGTTCGAGATAATGCCTGCGGTTCCTTTTGGCTTTAAAGTTCTTGATATTTCATAGGGGTTTGTCCGTGGTCTGGCAGGCACAATCAGCAAATAGTTGGCTGGCAGGTCATCCACAGCATCGTCCAGTTTTTGGTTAGGCTGTAAGTGACGTATCTGCTCTTCAGTGTACTTAACGCAGGTAGCCCTGTTTTCAGTTTTATCGGGAATGGCCATGCAAGACGGAGGCGTTGTAGTCTGTCGCTTGGCAAGACCCGTCTCTTTTTTTTCAGAAGCTTGTTCCGGCTGCCAGACCTCAACCGATTTTTCCTGTTGGACTGATGAGGGGGAGCTTGTAGAGGCAGCTCCTGCCGTTATTGAAAACAGAAAAAGACTGCATGCCATAGAGCATGTACAAAAATCTAATTTCATAAAGCCTCTCTTAAAGTCAGTAAGAAGACGCAGTCGGCCGTTGCGCATCCTAAAGATAGGATAGGTACAAATGGGAATAATTATCGTTTGTAATATTGATCAGATTTTATCGCTTTAATAGTTATAGATTTGGGTCTTAAAAAAGGGTTCTTTCTCATTTATTGAGTCATCAACATTGCTGGGTATAAGAAGAGTTGAAGTTTTTTGTCTGATCCATTTCTCCAAAATTCCGTTATTCACGCCTATGACAGTAAAAAATGAGTGATGCGTCGTTTAATGGGGTTTTACCATTCAGGTTTACTGACAGGTTGCCTTTGTTGAATGGCTTGAGCCTTTTCAAAGACCGCTGTTACTCACTAAAGATTTTGATCAGGCAGGTTAGCAGCTCTGGTTTCAGGCTCGGTTCGGTAATCGGTTTTTATTGCTTTTCTGCTATTAGCATTACAAAAAATACAAATCATTATTGTTTACAGATAAGAATGATTATCTATAAATAACAGGTGCTTGTTACAAGGATCTCTCTTCGGGAGTCGTATCACTTGAATGATGGGGTGGAGTCAATGAGCAGAAAGCTGTTGGTGTTTCTTCTGGCAATGTCTCTGAGTAAAGCGCTTTATGCTAATGCCCTGGCTTTATACGACGAAGAGCAAGCAATGCTCAATCAGGCTGATTACCCGTTGGCAATGCCATCGGAGCCACTCACTGAAATCCGAATGATCGTATTTACTCCCCTATCCAAAGATGCCCTGAAGCCTGATCAGGAAAAAGTAGTGAGGGAAACCGTGTCGCTGGAAATTGATGGTGAACCGGTCACCATAGAAGTGGAAAGTCATCGTTCCGAAGCAGGGTTTAGAAGCGCTATAAAAAGATTGGCAGAAGAAGAGGGGGTTTTGGATCGGGATGAAAGATCTCTTGATTCTGAGGGTATGGGCCAGAACAGGAATAATACTTCCGTAACCGACCAGGAGTGGCTTGAAACCTCATTTCTATGGTCAAGAGAATCTCTAGAACAGGTGATTTTTATAGGGGCTTTTATTGTTGAGTATCCAGAGCATCGGGGGAAAATACTGATCGGCTCCGCCATAGGTGCCTCTGGAACGGCAACGGTGGTGCTGGTGGGGGGCGTATTGTTGGATAAGTTCGCCAGCGGGATACCAGAAGCCATGATCGATCTGATCGAATGGGGAACGAGTATTCTGGGAGCCGCCGTGTTCGCCCGCTTCAATTATATGGTATCCAACAGCATTGCATCCCGTAGATTGCCTGGTGGAGGCAGTTCAACAGGTCGGACAACCAGTGGCTATGATGTAGGGTCTTACGTGGTATTCCCTGTAGTGATTTATTCCGCTAAAGAAATGGCAGAAGCGGGGTTCGGTACTTTGAAGGTGTTGTCAAAAGGTCATTATGAAGCTTCTGCCATGCCGCTGATTCCCATGGCTTTCTTTACGGTAACGACGCTGGTTGTTTATAAAGACAAACTGCCTTACATAAAAAGCTATCACTGTCCCGCGTGCGTCAGAGGTCAATATGTTCTTTCGGTCATCGCACGGGCGGGTTTAACCGTGGTAGGAGCCGGCATGCTTTCGGGAGCGGCTCATGAAACAGAAGATCTGACGGATTGGCATTCTCCAACGGTTTGGGATGCAAACAATAAAACGGTCGTTAATGGTTATGATTTCTGGGGAGATAGTTCGGCGCTGGCGCTGATCCTTTCTCCTTTGGGGTTTAGAGCCACTCCCAGTGTAGCGACGATGGTCACCTGGTTTGCTTACGCCGCAGCGATTACGGGCATGAATGTCTTTATTGAGTATATGTACTGGAAAAGGGTCAGAATAGATGCACGAGTTCGAGGTGGAGCAGGCAGTGAGGTTGAGATGCAACTTATTGATACAGGTTCGACTCAATGATGATTAGCAGAGAAAGGGTTCAGGTCGTCTGAAATAAAAAAACCGCAGCCAGATAGCTGCGGTTTTCATAACAAGAATGTGGATCAGAGAAAATCAGTTCTTCTCTTCTTTCTTTTCCTTGTTGTCTTCGTTCAGGCTGTACACATAGGTAGCTACCAGGTGTACTTTTTCCTTACCCAGAATGTCTTTCCAGGCAGGCATGACACCGTTACGACCGCTACGAATGGTGTACTCAACCTGAGCCTGACTTGAACCATACAGCCAGGTGTCATCGGTCAGGTCGGGGGCTCCCAGCAGCTGGTTACCCTTACCATCAGCGTTATGACATACGGCACAGGTTGTGTCATAAACTTTTTTACCCGCTTTGGCTGTAGCAGGGTCGATATTGTCGACCAGGCCAGCGTTGGCACGAATAAAGGTGGCTACATCACGAACGCCTTTCTCACCAATCACCGCACCCCAGGCAGGCATCTGTCCGTTGCGGCCTTCCATAATAGTGGTGGTGATGGCATCGGCAGTGCCGCCGTACAACCAGTCATGATCGCTCAGATCCGGGAAGCCGAACGCTCCGCCTGCATCACTGCCGTGACACAAAGCGCAGTTGTTCAGGAAGATACGCTCACCCATTTTGACCGCTTTAGGGTTGTTCACCAGCTCTTCGATCGGCGTATTGGCATACTGTGCGAACAGCGGCTGATAACGGCGATTGTGTTTTTCCTGATGACGTTGCAATTCCCCAGTGGAGGTCCAGCCCAGAAAGCCTTTCCAGTTACCCAGTCCAGGATAAAGCCACAAGTAAAAAGCCGTAAAAATAAAGGTGGCAACAAAGAGAGCCAGCCACCATTTAGGCATGGGGTTGTCCAGCTCTTCAATGCCATCGTAGGCATGTCCCGTGGTTTGTGTCGTTGTCTCGCTACGCTGCTGTCTCCAGGTGGTATACAGCACATAGCTTACAAAAGCCAGACAGGCCAGAGTAAGGAAGACAACCCACCCACTCCAGAAGCTACTCATCATTATATGGCCCCTTTATCCTTGTCTGCATGCTCGCAACTTATTTCGCCACGAGCGTCTCGTGTATTTATATGAGCTGCGTCGTCTTCAAACGGCAGTGATGCCGCTTCATTAAAGTCCCGCTTCTTGCTGCCACTGTATGCCCAGAAGCAAACCGCCAGAAAGGCGATCATGGCTAAAACAGTGGACAGTCCTCTCAGATCATTAATATCCATGGGTGTCACCGTTTGTTCTGGATTACGGTGCCGAGCGACTGTAGATAAGCCACTATGGCATCCATTTCAGTGCGACCTTTTACAGCGGTGGAGGCACCTTCGATGTCATCATCGGTATAAGGTACGCCCAGGCTTCTCAGGACTTCCATTTTCCTGCTGGTCAGTTTGCCGTCCAGAACGTTAACGTTCAGCCAGGGGTAAGACGGCATGATGGACTCAGGTACAACGTCTCTCGGATTATTGAGGTGGGCACGATGCCACTCATCAGAGTAACGACCCCCTACGCGAGCCAGATCGGGACCTGTGCGTTTGGAACCCCACAGGAACGGATACTCGTAGACGGATTCTCCGGCTACAGAGTAGTGACCGTAGCGCTCTACTTCAGCACGCAGAGGACGAACCATTTGAGAGTGACAGCCTACACAGCCTTCGCGAATGTAGATGTCACGACCTTCCAGTTGAAGCGCGGTGTAAGGCTTGAGGCCTTCAACCGGCTCAGTGGTAGTTTTCTGGAAAAACAGTGGCACGATCTCAACCAGGCCACCAAAGCTGATGGCTACTACGATCAATGCCACCATCAAACCAAGATTTTTTTCGACTAAATCATGTTTTCTCATGGTGAACTCCCCGGATCAGGCTGTCTGTGCAGGTGACGCCTGAACTTCACCTTCATACTGATTTTCACTGCCAAGTTTGACAGTGCGGTACACGTTGTAAGCCATGATCAGAACACCTACTACGAAGAAGGTGCCACCGATTGCACGGACAACGTAGCCGAAGTGACTGGCCGATACAGACTCAATAAAGCTGTAGGTCAGTGTGCCGTCGTTGTTTACTGCTCTCCACATCAGGCCCTGGGTAATGCCGTTAACCCACATGGCAACCACGTAAAGAACGGTGCCAATGGTAGCCAGCCAGAAGTGAGCGTTAATCAAGCCAACGCTGTACATTTGCTCACGACCGCAAACCCTTGGAATCAAGTGGTACAGAGAACCGAAGGAAACCATGGCTACCCAGCCCAGTGCGCCGGAGTGTACGTGGCCAATGGTCCAGTCTGTGTAGTGAGACAGGGCATTAACCGTCTTGATGGCCATCATGGGGCCTTCGAAAGTAGACATACCGTAGAAGGACAGGGAAACCACCAAAAAGCGCAGGATTGGATCGGTGCGCAGTTTGTGCCAGGCTCCGGACAGAGTCATGATGCCGTTAATCATGCCACCCCAGGAAGGTGCAAGCAGGATCAGAGACATGACCATACCCAGGCTCTGAGCCCAGTCAGGCAGAGCGGTATAATGCAGATGGTGTGGACCCGCCCAGATGTAGATCGCAATCAGTGCCCAGAAGTGCACGATAGACAGGCGGTAGGAGTAAACCGGACGCTCAGCCTGCTTGGGTACGAAATAGTACATCATGCCCAGAAAGCCAGCTGTCAGGAAAAATCCAACAGCGTTGTGTCCGTACCACCACTGAATAGCGGCATCCATTGCACCGGCATAAGCGGAGTAGGATTTAGTCATGGACACAGGGACGGCAGCGCTGTTTACAATGTGCAGAACCGCAACAGTAATAATGAAGGCGCCGAAGAACCAGTTGGCCACATAAATGTGCTTGGCCTTACGCTTCATGATGGTGCCAAAGAACACTATCGCGTAGCTGATCCAGACGATCGCAATCAGGATATCAATGGGCCATTCCAGCTCGGCATACTCTTTGGTAGAGGTCATGCCCAGGGGAAGAGTGATTGCGGCCAGTACGATAACCAGCTGCCAGCCCCAGAATGTGAATGTTGCCAGTCTCGGTAGAGCCAGAGTGGCTTGACAGGTTCTTTGTACGACATAGTAGGAGGTGGAAAAAAGAACACAGCCTCCAAATGCGAAAATAACCGCGTTAGTGTGTAATGGCCTCAACCGGCCGAAGCTGGTCCAGGGTAAATCAAGATTCAGTTCAGGGAATACCATCTGGGTAGCGATGAACAGTCCCATACCCATCCCAACGATGGCCCAAACCACCGCCATGATGGCAAACTGCCTGACAACCTTATAGTTATAGGTTGGCTGTAACGTTGCAGTGCTCATGCTCCATGTTACCTTCGGATTCTGCTAGCAAATTACGACTTGGAGATAACCTGAGGCTGTACACCTACGACCGGAAATCCAGAAACACACCATTGCCGTCAGGCTGCCTTGCAAGAATTGCAGGGCATAGCTGTCCATTATCCGGTTGCTGATCGCTTCCAGAGTAGGAAATCAATGATGTTCTACTGGATTTCAGGCCGGATAGCTTCTGCTTCCGGCCAGCTCCCCTGGGTTGTCCGTAAGGCCTTCATGCTGCAATTTTTATTCTTATTTGAATAAGCCCTGCAGATGATGATTTGAGTCGGAACACTCCGCTCATGAGCAGTACCATAAAGGCAGCCCTGTTGAGTTATTTGACCCGGGTCGGGTATCCGGTTCACTTCCTTACAGAGATTCTATGGCTCTGCTTTGATGAACGGCTACTGACACTGGTTGAATGACTCTGAGTGTTTTTGTCCTGGATCGGTACTCCTGGTCTTGCACACTTCTGATTATTATCCGGTCCTTATCGGCTGGCAGTATCGATACCGCCAAACCCGCCGCAATCATACAGAAATATCACTAGACCTGCTAATGCTTTTTAGGTATGAGCGGATGATTTGTATTGAAAGCTTTTGCGAAAGTTTGTTTTGTATGTGAAGTGTCAGGATTGGCAAGGGCTGAGGGCTACGCGAAGGTGGTTTCGTTAAATTTATGCTGAGATTTACCGTGATTGTCAGGAGATGTTCGCTTCTGTGTCAGCTGTTTTATGCAAGAGGTATAACAATTAAGTTACACCTCTTAATGGCAGGTAGATCTCGATCAGAGGTTCAGTGTGAATGCATTGAGTTGATCAGAGCTTGCCCTGTTTTGCTGAACGATGAGTCAGGTGTTCCTTTGAAACAGGCCATCGTCCAGGGATAACGATCAGTGATGTAATACCCATACTGACCATTCAGAGTCATGCCGTTGCATTCATCCAGGTCACCGCTGTTGGCCTGGTATTCATAATCGCCTGTGAACTGGCCATTATAATTGTTGCTGCTGACGGCACCGTTGCCTGCAACCGGTGTTGTATAGGGAGAAACGAATTGCCGGGTTCCGCTTTTCAAAACAAAACTGGATCTGACTTTACGCACGACTCCGTCGTCAGGGTCGCTGAAGCAGGGGCCATACACGGGAAAGCCATCAGCGGCAAATCCAATTACCGGAGACTCCTGTCCCTGTGATTCACAGTCCTGAAAGTACATCGCTTTCGGGTCTCCATGATAATGGTAAGTGCCGTCTGGCTGAACATGGGCATTATGTTCATCGGTTCCGAAATTATTCAGGGGTGACATGGGGTCATAACGCTAGGGGTTATTTCAGTGGTGAGTACCGAAGGGTTACTGAGATATAAAACATTGACAGGAAGCGTGAATCGCTTTGCCTTAGTGAACTTTTCGAGATCCTTGGCTCGGGGTGTTGATAAGCCTATGATCGTGATCACCGACGGACATCCTGCGCATAGGGCTAAATATACGAAGGAGTATGTAGCACAAGAACCAAAGCTTATGGGGCTTCATCTATTGCCGGGGTATTCCCGGAGTTGAACCCTGATGAGCAGGCTTGGAATCACCTGAAAGAGAAGCTCGGCAAGACTGCCTGAAGACAAAAGATGAATTTATCCGATTTATTCGAGGCAAAATGCGTAATTCCTAAAAAGCTGCTGGACAGAGAAAGAGAATAATACCTTTCCCTTGCAGCGACTATCCTTTATCCCATGGTTTTCTCAACCCGCAACGAACAGCAGAGTGAACAGACTGCAAAGCTTCTT
>NZ_JBPCXO010000014.1:0-11313 GCF_051008435.1 Endozoicomonas sp.
AGCCTTCAATGGTGTCATCAAGCGGATAATATACAAGGCATGTGGTTACAATGATCTTGATTATCTCTATCTAAAAATCAGGCAGGAGGCCCAAAAATGATCAGCCAACCTGTAAAAGGGCCATAAAGATCAAATATCAAAAACTGATTGATCACCAGCTTTTGCACCTGCCAAAAAACCATTATACCTATCTATCAACTTCTTATCTTCAGCTAACTCTGCAGCCCCTAATACTTTCTCAAGATACCCTATAACAGCTTTTTGTGAGGAAATTTTATACCAATCTCTTACATTTTTTTCAGCCTCAAATATCAGATCAAACTTTCCCTCTACTGTATATAAACTAACTAATGCTGACTGACTTTCCCAGTCACCTGGATTTAGTTCAACAGCAGAAAGAAAGTAAAACTCTGGTGCTTCAATACCTTCAATATATATCTTTTCTTTGGTAGCCATATAAGCTAGAGAGCCATACATCAACCTAACTTTTGAACTATAAATATGCTTCTCCAATAAGAGATCAAGTTGTTGTTTAGCATACTTTATCATTCTTATCTTACTAGAAGTATCATCAGATGAAGAGATTCTAAAAAACACATTATCCAACGCCACTTCATTGACAAAAATATTAGAGGGCTGAATCAGTGAATACACATCAATCAAAACAGGTTTCCTAGCAAGCGCATAAAAAGCATCCCAGCCTCTCGGATTTCTATATATCAAACCTGACATTGCTGTCAAAAAAAAGTTAATCAAAAATACGAGAACACAAAAAACTATAATAATCTTCGATTTTTTATAGTCAGATATATTACTTTTTCCTCCCTCTTCATTCATGATTAGAATAATTGTTCGAATACGTGCAAAAATAACAGCCATTGCAATAGATAATGGAACAACGTAAACAATAAAATTAAAAAATGCATGAGACAAAAGAGCTAGATTGATGGTAATCAAAAACCCAAGTTCAAGTCTAAGCTTTCTATCTACTTTACTTTCCCCAAAAATAACGCAATAGAGATAACATAAGTGATAGCCAACTATTAATAACAAAAAGCTTAATAAAACCAAACCACCTTCAAGTGCAAACTGGATGAAGTCATTATGGACATAAGCACCAAAGGTAATAAACTCTTCTCTATATGTAGGATACAGCGTAGAAAAAGAGGCTAAGCCATGGCCAAACAAAGGCTCTTCCTTAAACATATCAACTGCTGACATCCATATTGGAAGACGACTTCCTACACTTCCTAAGTCACTAAAATCTCTACCAATAAAATCATAATCAAGAATCAAAGGGCTTATTTTCACGACTAAAAAGCTGAACAAGGCGATAGAGAAATACTTATATAGATTATGTTTAAAATCTAAACCAACAAAAAAAGCAATGACTATAAACCCAAAAAAACCCAAAGCCCAAGCAGAAACTCCAGCTCTTGATCCAGTAGCAAATAATGCAATAAGAATAGATAACTGAGCAAACCAAATCAAACTAACTAACAGTCGTTCAGTTGACCTTAGTTTAACAAGAACTAAACCTAAAAGACTCGCTAAGTACATAGAGGCCGAATATGCATTTGCATCAAGCATCTGCCCATCAACTCTTCCAATGCCACTCATATAATCATATACCCCATCTAGTGAAGTGATAAATATGGCAAAGAAAAAACCAGTCAAGACATTAGTAGAAATATCGTTGCGAGCTCCAACGAAAAAACCATATACTAACAATGGCAATATAAGAGATGCTGACTGAAGAATTGAAAGCTGATAATTGACAGACCAAAGCGGACTTAGAGCAACATATAAAAAGAAAGCAACTGAAAAAAAACCTATTCTATTAATCGAGGCTTTTCTTCCAAATTTTATTAACCAAAGAATAGTAGAAAAAACAAAAACAAAAACAAAAATATCTGAAGTATATGTATTAGAATATAACGATATTAAAAATAAAGGAATAAATAAAATATGCATATAAGGTTAATGGTTTTTTAAAAGCATCATGTATAAAAAATATAAGGCTGGACACTCCAGCCTTATACAAATACTACTTACACAATCCTGCGCCTACACAAGATGATGTTGTATCCAGTGTCCAATTCGCAGCACCATTAACAACAGATGCTATCAATATATATGTATATGACTGCCCACTAAAATCAGAAGAACTGATCACAGTTAGCTTTCCAGTAGTCGAAACCCACCCAACAGTGCTTACATATTGACCATTAGTAGACCCAGTAGTATTAACAGTACATGTGGTAAAAGTTTCTCCTGCTGCAACACAAAGATCCACTTGGGTTTTAACACCTTCAGTTGCAACTACAACCTCAGAAAACTTTGCCCTATTGGTATAATCTTGATAAGCAGGCAAAGCCACAGCTGCCAAAATACCAATGATCGCCACCACGATCATCAATTCAATCAGCGTAAAACCACTTTGTTGTTTTTTCATTATTCTTAGCCCCCTGAGGACATACATTTTTATTGTTCGATCAAACTGTCATTGCCAGGCATAAGCACACGCCAAAAACGACTCGTGGTCGCCCTGGATTGCACTGTTTACCCGCGGTGCCCGACAGTGACGCTTCCATAAATATTTTTCATCCAGTCCATCATTTTTTAATTGTTAGAATGTGATGAAAAAATAACCACTCATGGCTGTAATGTCTTCCTGACTGCTCGCTGAGAGCTTTTGATGAAAAGCACCTGACTCGGAGTTTTACAAATTCTGGACGGCGGCTTTTTCCATCCTTCTGCGTTCCAACTCTGGTTACGTAGCAAGCTACGCGCCCGCCATTGCGCCTTGAAGAATGAAAAAATCCACTCACCAGAATCGTGCAAAACTACAAGTCAGGTACTTAGAACTTTCTGTCTATTTTTTTAAATGCGACCCTGTGCGAAAGCTCTACATCAACCTTATCCATACAGCAGAAACAGCACATGGATAAGGGTAATTCCTTACCCCAGTACGATATAGTTCACAGCAAAAAAAGCAACCTTTTTATTAGGTATTTCTGGCGCTCAGGTCAACTTTTTCGGCTTGACAGAAAGGACGGTTTCTGACGTTTAGCCACTCAGCAAAATTAAGCATCTCACTTACTCTCGCAAGACTTTGAAAGGTAGAGGATCGACTTAAATACGAGTCTTAGACGACAAGTATTAAGCTACGATGACAAAGCAGAAGATTAGTATTAGAAATTGAGAACAATCACACATGCCTGAGTGATTCTTTATAGGAACTTGACACCAGACTTTTCGATACCATAGTCAGGTATATATTGGTATATGAGAGGGCATCATGGCAAAAAACACCAGCATAACGCTTGGAGAACACTTCGATGGTTTTATCTCCAATCAAGTTGATAGCGGCCGATATGGTTCTGCCAGTGAAGTCATCCGAGCAGCTCTCAGACTGCTTGAAAGCCGCGAAACAAAACTGGAAACTCTCCGACAACTCTTGATAGAAGGCGAAGAGAGTGGAAATGCAGACTACAATCTGGATTCAATAATTGATGAGCTGGACAACGAGCTAAATTAAAATGAAGCCAGCTTTTGTATTGACTAAAAAAGCCAAGAGCGACATGTTGAGCATCGCTCGTTACACATCCAAACACTGGGGGAAATCTCAACGAAACCTGTAACTGCAGCAACTGGATGAAACCTTCCATACACTGGCAGAACATCCTGACTCTGGCAGTCCATGTGATGACGTACGGGAAGGTTACAAGAAATTCCCCCAAGGCAGCCATATCATATATTACAGGATTCAACTGCACGATAGCATTTCAATCGTCAGAATTCTTCACAAAAGCATGGATGTTAACTTACAGATAGATTCAAACCACAATTGAACAATGGCGACAAAATAACCTTGGGAGTATGACTTTTAAACAGCCATGAGCGGGAAGTGCCGCTCACTCCAAAACATAAAAATGGCTACAAAGCCCGAAGAAGCGGCATTTTCATAGTAAAAAGTCATACTCCCAAAAATCGAAAACTGTGGCAAATATCCCGTTTCAATCTATTGTTGTACAATTACTTGGACAGTTTAATCAGGAAGACACAAACCATGAATGTTGTTTCATACTCCGAAGCCAGAAACAATCTCAAATCAGTCCTCGATCAGGTCGTTGAAGACGCCAGGCATACCATCATTCATCGCCGTGATGGTGAAGATGCGGTCATCATGTCACTGGAAAGCTATAACAGCATCATGGAGACTCTGCATTTGTTGTCATCGCCCAACAATGCCCGTCGCCTCAATGAGTCCATTGAACAAATTCGAGCTGGCCAGATCATAAAAAAAGGGTTGTTGGATGAGTAAAGCTCGTACCTTGTGCTGGTCACATAATGCGTGGAATGATTACCTTTACTGGCAAAATCAGGACAAAAAAACACTCAAAAGAATTAACAAACTAATCACAGAGTGCTTAAGGGAGCCCTTTACAGGTACTGGTAAGCCTGAACCTCTCAAAGGCAACTGGAAGGGCTTCTGGTCACGAAGAATCGATGATGAAAACCGCCTGGTCTACCAGGTATCCGAAGCACAATTAATTATCGCTGCCTGCCGCTTTCACTATTGAATAATAACTTTACATAATTTGCGTAAAGTATGTAATTAAACTATTTTGGACAGAGTAATACTCAAAATGGTATTTCGACATGTCTTCCATAACTGGGAACATTACAGCTACAGAGTTGGCCAGAAACCTTTCTGACACCATAGATTCTGTCAAAGCTTCAGGACAAAGCCTGCTCATTACCCGAGGCGGAAGACCTGCTGCCACTCTCTCTCCTCCTCCTAAACCGGGTCTTACTGTTGATGAACTGGTAGAACACCTCTCGACGATGCCAAGTCTGGGGAATGATTCAGCAAGCTTTGCAGAGGATGTAAAAACGGCTCGTTCTAACAATTCACTCCCGGATTCACCATGGGACTGATTGTAGATACCAATGTTTTTATCGATATTGAGAACAACCGTCTCTCACATGACGCTCTGACTCAATACCGAGCATTCGGAAGAACTTACCTGGCGGCTATCAGCGTTTCTGAACTGCTAGTGGGCGTTCACCTTGCTAAAACCCCCACACAGAGAATCAAAAGAGAAGCTTACGTAGAAAGTCTGCTGGCCAGAATGGAAATTATAGGTTTTGATTCACGTGTTGCCCGAACTTATGCTCATTTACATGGACATTACCTGAAACCCAGAAAACAGGCATCACCCGGGGCTCACGACCTTTTAATTGCATCCACTGCAATTACTTTTGGGTACCCTGTACTTACATCGAACCGTCAGGATTTCATAAAAATTCCAGGTCTTGAGGTATTGGTTCCATGACATTAGAAGAGCATAAAGTGCAAAAAACGAAGAAAACAACTACATTATGCCAACTACATTATGCCAACTGCACTCTGCAAACTCTTAACTCATAAAATCAAACCACTTCCAACCCGGAAGCCTTAAAGTGAGCAAAAGCGTTCATCCCTATCTTCAGTTGCAAACGATCAACCGACTTACGTGTCACCATGGCCATTAACTTCTGTTCGCCAGCACTGAGTGTAATTAACTGATGCCAGTCGTCCCGTGTTTGAATGGAATCAATGACCACCGGTAAGCGGTTTAATACACTGGTGTCGCAAAAATCAGCCAGCACAATGCTTACTTCATGAGCGGGGATAATCATTCGTACTTTTGCCCCCAGCTTCAATTTTGTTTGATGAACTTGCAGCTGATGCCCCTCTGCTTCCAGTACCGTTAATCCATAATCCTTGTCGTGACCAACAACGTCCGCTTCCAGCATGGATAACAACGGCTCGTGTTGATCGTCTACAGCGAGAGCATTATTCAGTAATGCCTGACTACGATCTTTGCCTGTCACAACGCCCTGATGCAGTAACAACACCTGGTCCGTCAGGCGGGCGACTTCTTCCCTTGAATGACTGACCATGATGACCGGAATCTCGAAGTCTCGATGAATGTTTCTTAAACAAGGCAAGATCGCCGCTTTGGAATCCCAGTCCAGAGAAGCCAGCGGTTCATCCATTAACAACAGTTGTGGAGCATTTAATAAAGTACGAGCGATGGCTACACGCTGCTTTTCCCCACCGGAGAGTTTTTCAATCCCGCGATTTAATAAATGATCAATACCCAACTGATCCACGACTTCATTAAACTTTAGTGCCTGACGATCTGAACTTGAGCGCTTGATAGAAAACTGGAGATTGCCCAGGACACTGAGGTGAGGAAATAAGCGAGCTTCCTGAAAGATGTAACCAATGCCCCGTTGTTCCGGAGGAACAAATACTCCCTGTTCACTGTCCATCCAGACTTGATCATTAAATTGAATACGACCTTGCACCTGTTTTTCAAGACCGGCAATGGTTCTCAGTAAAGAGGTTTTACCACAACCCGAAGCCCCCATGATGCCCCAGACAGCATCCAGTTCCAGCGAAGTATTTAAGGAAAGATCAAATTGATCTCGGGGTAGTTGAATATCCAGCTCCAGCATCAATGGTTACTCACTCCAGATACCCTGTGTCTGTTCATAAAGCTCATGGCTGTTCATAAAGCTCATGGCTGTTTATCAATGCTGTACAAAGTGACCAGCATCAGAAGAGCAAACACCAATAAGCCCGCAGCCATCCCATGAGCCTGATCAAATTGTTGGGTTTCTACTGCATCGTATAATGCAATGGACAACACTTGGGTTTCGCCCGGAATGTTGCCACCAATCATTAGCACAACACCAAACTCGCCCACAGTATGAGCAAAGCCCATACAAGCGGCCAACAGGAGCGCCCTGAGTGAATTAGGCAACACAATATTCATAAACCGGTCCAGGCGGCTGGCGCCGAGCATGGAGGCGGCTTCCAGTAAACCATGATCTAACTGCTCAAAGGCTCTTTGCAGAGGTTGCACGACAAATGGCAACGAATACAGTACAGAAGCTACCACAAGCCCTGAAAAGCTGAATGCCAGCGTTGAGCCCGTTAAATCGACCCACCATTGCCCCAGAGTATTTTCCGGAGAGAACGCAATCAGCAGATAAAAACCCAGAACCGTTGGCGGGAGCACCAGAGGTAAACCGACAAAAGCTTCTATCAACGGCCGGCATCGACTTCTCATATTGGCCAGTTTCCAGGCCAGAGGAATCCCCAGCAACATCAACAGAAGCGTTGTCATCAAGGCCAGTTTTATCGTCAGCCAGATGGCTGTGGTCAGCATTATTCAGCCTTATCCGAAGCGGCAGGAAAGTAACCATGGGCGGCAATGTATTTCTGGGAGGACGTTGAAAGTACAAATGCAGAAAACGCCTGAGCTTCTTTTCTATTGAGTGAGTTTTTCAGTATCACCATATCCTGGCGAATCGGGTCATAGAAGGTGTCTGGAACATAGGTTATTCGCTTGAGTTCATCACCAGAAAGCTGGGACAAAGCCACCAGCCCCACCTTAACATTACCACTGGCCACAAATTGCCATGCCTGCTGGATATTGGCCCCTTGCACTAAACGCCCCTGGTAACTTTTCCAGAGTCCCAGTTTTTCCAGAGACTGTTCTGCAGCAAGTCCGTAAGGCGCAGTTTTAGGGTTAGCAATAGCCAACTTACCTTTCCATTCCCCAAGCCATTCCCCAAGCCATTCCCCAAGCTGTTTCATGGTGAATGGATGCTTACGCTCAGTATTCCGATCCCAGAGCACTAAACGCCCAAAAGCGTAAGTTTTACGACTGTCTGCCAGAGCTTTTCCATTGTTTTCCAGCTCCAGTGGTCGGACCTGATCTGCAGAGAAGAACAGATCAAACGGAGCGCCGTGCATAATCTGGTTATACAGCACTCCGGTAGACGCCGAAGAAATACTCACTTTATGACCGCTCTGCTCATAGAACTGACCGGCCAAATGTTCCAGCACCGGTTTAAAGTTGGCAGACACCGCCACACGAAGATCAGCGGCTGTTGCACTTAAACTCAGCAACAGTGCCAGAATACCCATTCCGTACTTCACAATGATTCCTGCCCCCAACGCTTTGCGGCTTCTTCATCGGACTCCCGGGCATCCACCCAGCGATCACCTTCGGGGGTGGTTTCTTTTTTCCAGAAAGGAGCACAGG
Source organism: Endozoicomonas sp. (assembly GCF_051008435.1). Taxonomy (GTDB): domain Bacteria; phylum Pseudomonadota; class Gammaproteobacteria; order Pseudomonadales; family Endozoicomonadaceae; genus Endozoicomonas_A. Next base: position 8,112 of record NZ_JBPCXO010000014.1, read on the forward strand.
TTTTCAGATAGTCCATGACAAACTCACAGATTTCAAAGGCGGCTTTGCGGTGCGCACTGGCCACCCCAACAAATACAATTCTGTCACCGGGGTGCAGCTGCCCTACCCTGTGAATCACCTTGATCGCTTGTAATGGCCAACGCTTTGCCGCTTCATCAATAATTTCCTGCAGGGCCTTCTCGGTCATACCTGGATAATGTTCAAGGTACAGTCCTCCGACATCATCCCCCAGGTTTTCATCTCTCACCAGTCCGGTAAAAGTCACCAGTGCACCCGTTCCGGTGTTGCTGCCAAGCTGATCCTGTTCAAAACCCGGATCAAAATCATCCTGTTGAATAGAGATCATGTTCAGCCACCCGTTACAGGTGGAAAGAAAGCAACTTCATCGCCTTCTTTGATTTCAAAATCCTTACGGGTCATGCTCTGATTCAGCGCCACCAGCGTGCGGGAGTCATTCACCACCTCCTGCCAGTCTAGCCCTTTCTCGCTGAGTAACTCACGAAGAGCAGAAAGGTTAGTGGGAACCGTTGCAAGTTCCAATGTATCGATGCCCAGCTTCTCCCGGTAGCTGGCAAAAAAAAGCACTTTAATCAATGGGTTCACTCTCCTCTGGAAAAGTCTGCTATTTTGAAGGCTCAACTCAATAATGTTTTCACAACAGTAAGGCTGTTTTCATGTCGTCCATTGAAGCCAGACTCGACAAACTGGAAGTACAACATAAAAACCTTGACTCTGACGTGCATAGCCTCGCAAAGGTCTGTGCAGAAATCAAAAATATATCCCTAACCAATCAGAGTGATGTAACTGGGCTAAAGCTTGATGTAGCAGACGTCATAAACGACATTGCTGATGTCAAGAACGATGTTGAATCGGTTAAAGATCACGTCATTGCATTGACGGCTGCCACTCATGCTGGCTTTATGAGAACAGACAAACGCTTTGATGAGATGGATACCCGATTCACCGAGCGTATGGATCAGATGGACAATAAGTTCACCGAGCGTATGGATCAGATGGACAATAAGTTCTCTGAACGTTTTGAGCAACTGGAACTGTTAATCCGTCAGCTTCACCCCACCAGCTAGGAGCCTGTATGTCAGTGGCAACTTTTTAACTGTTGCCACTGGCATCATTAAGGTCTGTAGTGACCACTCTTGCCACCACTTTTCTCAAGCACCCGCACACCTTCGATGCACATATCTTTGTCTACTGCCTTGCACATGTCGTAAATCGTCAAAGCAGCTACGGAAGCAGCCGCCAGTGCCTCCATCTCAACACCGGTTTTACCACTTAAGCGACAGCAGGTCTCAATGCGGATACGGTTTTGCTCAGGCTCAAGTTCAAACTCTACACCAATAAAGTTGAGCATCAGCGGGTGACACAGTGGAATCAGATTTCCGCACTGTTTGGCGGCCTGAATACCAGCAATGCGGGCAACAGCCAGCACATCCCCTTTCTTCAGACCATTGTCAGCCACCAGAGCCAGTGTTTCCGGCTTCATAACCACGAAACCTTCTGCCCTGGCTTCACGGCGGGTGGCATCTTTATCACCCACATCCACCATACTGGCCTTGCCTTCGTCGTTGGTATGCGTCAGCGACATCAGCCTTCAACCTTTTTCAATTGCTCAACTTTCTTGAGCTGTTCGGCACTCTTGAGCTGTTCGGCACTCTTGAGCTGTTCGACAAAGTTGCAGGGACGGTGACGACTGTCCAGCTGCTCTTTGATAATACCTTCCCAGGCTGTTTTACAGGCGTTGTTGGAGCCAGGCATGACAAAAATCACGGTGCCATTAGCAAAACCGGCTACGGTTCTGGACTGAATGGTAGAGGTGCCAATCTGCTCGTAGGAGAGCTGGCGAAACAGTTCACCATAGCCGTCTACTTCCTTATCAAAAATAGGGAGTAACGCTTCCGGAGTACTGTCACGGCCAGAAAAGCCGGTGCCACCGGTGACCAGAACCGCCTGAACATTTTCCGAGGCGATCCAGCGGGATACCACTTCACGTATTTTGTAGATGTCGTCTTTGACAATCGCTTTGTCAGCCAGTTTATGGCCGGTGGCCGTCAGGTTGTCCACCAGCAGGTGGCCTGAAGTATCTGTTTCCTCGGTACGGGTATCAGAAACAGTCAGTACCGCAACATTCAGGGGTACAAATTCAGTTACTTGTTTATGAGCCATCATGTCTCCGTTGATACCGTTTTTTGTTGCTAATGCTTTCCCCGCTCATGCTTTCTCCGTTCATGCTTTCTCCGTTCATGCTTTCTCCGTTCATGCTTTCTCCGTTCATGCTTTCTCCGTTCATGCTTTCTCCGTTCATGCTTTCTCCGTTCATGCTTTCTCCGTTCAAGACTGTCTGGGCGCGACGCCATTCATCAGGGGTATTGGTGTTTTGGAACCGCACTTCCATCTCATCAGGAAGCGGTATAGCCACACCATGCAGACGATCAAACAGCCGCCTGAGAGAATAGTCTTTATGATCCTGACTGCTCAGCGCATTATTGACTGCAGCTCGCAGCTGGCTGTTTACAGGCAGGATCAGGGGCAGGGAAAAGGTTTCAAACATAACCGCACTGCCCTTCTCGGCAGTGGATGATACCAGTTTTTTGCAGGCTTCTGGTGGCAATAAAGGCATATCCACCGGTACCACTAAAAGATTCACGCCATCGGGAAGAGACTCAATAGCAGCATGAATACCGCTGAGAGGCCCCTTGCCAGGAATTTTATCCACCAGAGCTTTGCTGCCGAACTGGGCACCACTGAGCAGTACCTCATCCACACCGGACTCATGCAGTAAATTTTGCATGTGTTGAAACAGAGGAATGTTCTGCCAGACCAGGTGAGCCTTGTCCTGCCCCATGCGGGAAGACTGGCCACCTGCCAGCACCAGTCCAATGGTTTGGGTCATATTCACAGCGCCCTCTAGCAGGAGCCTGATCGAGACCAATATTTCGGTCAGGCTCCTGAACAGATATTAAAACCGTTTTGCCAACATGGCGGGATACGGATTCTATCAGTCTGCCCTGTAGAGGTTAACCTAGGAGCCTGTCGGACTTAAGACTATTTCGGCCTAAATTCCAGAAAGAACGGCCCAATTATTCGATTAAATAGGTCAACTATTCTCACGAATCCATCGAAGCTGTCTAGAACGCTCAAGACTGTCGACTCGTTCTACTGAAATTTATGCTCGAAAGCATAAGTC
>NZ_JBPCXO010000015.1:0-8314 GCF_051008435.1 Endozoicomonas sp.
GCTAGTACTCCATCTTGTAGTCAATGATATATCAGACTGTAGTCTATGATTAATAACCACAACGTAATGATGAGGTTATTATCATGTCAGTCAAATATCACGTTCGGCTGGATGACAGTGAACGAGAGATGCTTGAAGCACTGATCAAGCAAGAAAAACCAGTAGTGGCACAGCACAAGAAACGGCACGCCCAAATTCTTTTAGCCATTGATGAAAATAACGATCCTTTGACTCATGAGCAGACGGCTAAAGCCTTTAATGTAAAACCTTTGACTATTTGTCGTCTACGGCAGCGTCTTGCTGAAGAAGGTTTGAACGCTGCAGTTCATGGCAAGCTAAGTCATCACGGCCGGAAGCGTAAGCTGGATGGAGAAGGCCAAGCGCATCTTACCGCATTAGCCTGTTCAACTCCTCCGGAGGGTCAGTGCCGATGGACTTTAAATTTATTGAGAGACCGTATGGTTCAGCTGGAATATGTAGATGATATTTCAAGAAGTACTATCCATGTAGAGCTAAAAAAAACGAAATCAAACCATGGCTAAATAAAGAATGGTGCATTCCAGTAAAAGAAAACGCTGATTTTGTCTGCGCCATGGAAAATGTCCTTGAAGTTTACAAACGCCCATACGACCCGAAATATCCGGTGGCCTGTCTTGATGAAACCAGCAAGCAATTGCTCATTGAGGTCCGTGACCCGATACCACCGGAACCCGGTAAGCCTGAACGATTTGACACTGAATATGAGCGTAATGGTGTCTGTAACATCTTTATGATCTTTGAGCCTCTTACAGGCTGGCGGAACGCAGAAGTTACCGATAGAAGAACATCAGTCGATTGGGCTCATCAGGTTAAAAATTTGGTTGATGGTCGCTTCAAAGACGCTATCAAAATAACCCTGGTTGAAGACAATCTAAATACTCACAATCCAGCTTCGCTTTACAAAGCTTTTGATCCTGAAGAAGCTCGCAGGATTATCGATAAACTTGAATTCTGTTACACCCCGAATCATGGAAGTTGGCTAGATATGGCAGAAATAGAACTCAGCATACTGAGTCGTCAGTGTCTAAACCGTCGCATTCCTGATAAGGAAACACTTTTTCGTGAAGTTAAAGTCTGGGAAAAAAATCGTAACGAGAGCAAGTCAACTATTGAGTGGCGCTTCACTACAGAAGATGCACGTATAAAGTTGAAAAAACTTTATCCCACCTTGCCAGAGCTGAATGAAAGTTAATAAGGTAACTACCAGCCTCATTATGTGAGGCAGGTAAAGTACAATCGTTCAGACTTTCCTGATGTTAATACAGGGATAGGGATGCTTTGTCTCAAATAATGAATTCATGACAAATTATTGCGAGGTTTTGGCCTGTACCAGATATTTCAGAAGATTATTGTCTGTGCAGAATATGCCTGATCGGTCAATCATGATTCGATATCTATCTCTGCAGGATGGAGTACTAGGTAGATTTACCGAAAACAATCTTCAAAGCTTGACGCCTCTCTTATTATATTTGATTATCCGCATATACAAATATTTAAACCTTTTCTTTAATTCAGAAGCAACCTTGTAACAGAGAGGACACCATGGCAGTAAAAGTAGGTATTAATGGTTTTGGTCGTATCGGTCGTCTGGTGCTGCGTGCAGCTTTTGACTGGCCAGAACTGGAGTTCGTCAGAATCAATGACGTAGCAGGCAGTGCCCCTACCCTGGCACACCTCCTTGAATTCGATTCTGTACAGGGTTGCTGGTCCCACGCTATTTCAGCCACTGAAAACAGCATTACTGTTGATGGTCAGACTATCGCCTGCAGCCAGGTGAAAAACATAGACGACCTGGATTGGTCCGATTGTGACGTCGTTATAGACGGCACCGGTGTTCACAAGAAAACCCCGATTCTTCAAAAGTACCTCGACCAGGGCGTCAAGCGGGTGATAGTGACCGCTCCCGTAAAAGAAGAAGGTGTTCTGAATGCCGTAATGGGGGTTAACGATCATCTGTTCGATCCAGAGACACACCGGATTGTCACTGCAGCGTCCTGTACGACCAACTGCCTGGCACCTGTCGTAAAAGTCATTCATGAAAACCTGGGCATTGTCCGTGGCAGCATGACGACTATTCATGACATCACTAATACCCAGACTATTCTGGATGCTCCCCACAAAGATCTTCGACGCGCCAGAGCCTGTGGTATGTCGCTGATTCCAACCACTACCGGTTCCGCAACCGCCATTACCCACATTTTCCCGGAACTGAAGGGTAAGCTGAATGGCCATGCGGTTCGGGTGCCACTGGCCAACGCATCCCTGACTGACGTGGTGTTCGAAGTGGAAAAAGACACCAGCATTGAGGAAGTAAATCAGCTTCTGAAGTCTGCCGCAGAAAATGAGTTAAAAGGTATTCTTGGCTATGAAGAGAGACCGCTGGTCTCCATCGATTACCTGGGCGATCACCGCTCCAGCATTGTGGATGCTCTTTCCACCATGGTGGTCAATGATCGTATGGTGAAGATCTATGCCTGGTACGACAATGAAATGGGTTATTCCGTGAGAACCGCTGAACTGGCCAGAAAAGTAGGACTGGCCTGATGGGATATGATCGATACCCATTGGATTTCAAATTGCTACTAGGCGTCAAGTTCGTGAAGCCCCAGGAGCGTACAACGAGTAGGTGACTGGGGTTGACGAAACCACCTTATGGGTTCCATCCATCACCAGGATAACGCGTCCAAGACAATCATCCTGCAGACATTGTTTCGTTTTCAATGGCTGCACTCTGGCTTCAAGATGCATGAATACTGCCCATTTTTTATGGGTTGGGAAATGAGCAGAGATGACAACCCGGGCTTTTGACTCTTTATACACGGACATTTATTACCGATGACGCCACTGCTTTCTATCTTGTTTCTCTGTACTGGAAACTCAGCCCGCTCCCAACTGGCAGAAGCCATTTTTCGCAATATGGCCAGTGATGATTTCAGGGTGTTCAGTGCGGGCACCCAACCTCAGGGCATTGATGACAGAGTTTTTCAAACATTGAAAAAGCTGGGCATTCCTGCCGACGGTCTGAAAAGCCAGTGCCTGGATGATCTCGATGAACAACATTTTGATTACGTCATCACGCTTTGTGATAACGCGAAGAATGAATGTGCTCACTACCCTCAATCAGACGCCCTGTTACATTGGGATCTGGCAGATCCCAAACTTCAGAAAGGTCTCAGTCCGTTTGAAAACACTGCCCATAGCCTGCAGGAACACATCAAACTGTTTCTGCAGTTGAATACACCGGGCGTGATCAAAAACGACTCCAGCCCGGCCGAATTCTACAAGCTGCTTTCTGACCATACACGACTGCGCATTCTTATGTTGATAGAGGATGAGCAGGAGCTGTGTGTCAATGACCTGGTAGAAGCCCTTCAGGAAAGCCAGTCCAAAGTATCCCGCCACCTGGCGCTGATGCGTACTTTAAAGATGCTGAGCACCCATCGCCGTGCCCAAAACATTTTCTACCGACTCAACCCGGATCTTCCGCCCTGGATGGAACTGGTGCTGGCGGTGACCAGAACCGGTCAGCCTGACTTTATTAATCAGGAAAAGATCCGCCTTAAAGCCCACACGTCAAACCACGCTGCACCAGTTAAGACCGGGAAAGTATGATGTTAAAAAATCTGTCTTATGATCTGAGACAATATCTGCTGGTGACGTTCAATTACTGGAATTTCACCATTACAGACGGTGCTCTGCGGATGCTGGTTGTACTGCACTTTTACAGTCTTGGCTATGAATCTCTGGAAATCGCCATGCTGTTTCTGTTCTATGAGTTCTTTGGTGTCGTGACCAACCTGGTGGGCGGCTGGGTAGGCTCAAGACTGGGTTTAAACCGGACCATGAACTTCGGACTTGGCCTGCAGATTTTTGCACTGTTGTTGCTCACAGTTCCTGCTCAGTGGTTGACGGCTCCTCTGGTCATGTTTGCCCAGGCGCTGTCGGGGATTGCCAAAGACCTGAATAAAATGAGTGCCAAGACTTCTATCAAGAAGCTGGTCAGTAATGAACAACAGGGCAAGTTGTATCAGTGGGTTGCGATCCTGACGGGATCCAAAAACGCTCTGAAAGGAGCAGGCTTCTTTATAGGTGGTGCGCTGCTTTCAATCATTGGCTTTAGAAACACGCTGTTCGCCATGGCAGCGGTGCTGGCAATCGTGTTTATCATGAGCCTGATCTGGCTAAACCGGGATATGGGCAAGTCAAAAGCCAAAGCCAAGTTCAGTCATATTTTTTCGGATAACCGGGCGATCAATATACTCTCTGCAGCCAGAATGTTTCTGTTTGGTTCACGGGATGTCTGGTTTGTGATCGCTCTGCCTGTCTATCTCTCCAGCGTGTTTGGCTGGAGTCATTCTGAAACCGGTGGTTTTATGGCCCTGTGGGTGATTGGTTACGGTTTTGTTCAAGGGCTGGCTCCTCGCATTACCGGCAATGAGAGTGATGCCCCACCCGGACGTAAATCGGCAACGGTCTGGGCTGCTGCTTTATTGTTATCCGCTTTGGCGGTTGCCCTGGGTATTCAGTTGGAATGGCATCCAGAGCTGACCATTATTGTGGGTCTTCTGATGTTTGGAGCTATCTTTGCCATCAACTCCTCACTGCACTCCTACCTGATTGTCAGTTATGCCCGGGAAGATGGAGCCTCTATGGATGTAGGCTTCTATTATATGGCCAATGCCATGGGCCGGTTGATGGGTACGATATTATCAGGTTGGCTGTTTCAGGTGGGTGGACTGGCTGTCTGTCTTTGGGTATCCTGCCTCTTTATTGCCCTGACAACTCTGATCTCCCTAGGCCTGCCACGACTTCACCCCCACGCTGCAACTCTTCGATAACTTTTTTAAGACTCAGGCTGAACCTTCAGAAATAGGCACAAAAGTACTAAAAAAATCGCTATTTCCGTCAACACCCAGACTAAAAAGGTCAAGAGAATGTCAGAATCCACAAAAAAGGGTCTGAAAAGTTCAATTACCACAATCTCTGTGCCATTATTCAGTGTTTATTCATTAAGGCAGGGATACTCCCCGTCTTTTCCGGGTCTAAGCCCTTTACTGGCAGGACTTTGACCAACCCATTGGAGAAAAATAGTGAAAAAGGTTCTCAAAGTGACCGCGTTGGCAGCTGTAGTTGCTCTTGCCGCAGGTTGTAAGGACGACACCCAACCCGTTACTGAAGTCAAGCTGGATACCCCGGAGCAAAAAGCCGCCTACGCTATGGGCGCTTCTCTGGGTAACTATGCTGACCAGACCCTGAAGCAGCAAGAAGAAATGGGTATTACCATTGACCGTGAACTGCTCAAGAAAGGTTTCATGGAAGCCCTGAGTGGCCAGAGCAAGCTGAATGATGAAGATATTCGTAACGCCCTGCAGAGTCACGAAGAGCGCATTCGTCCTATCATCGAGAAGAAGGTTCAAGAGCGTCTGGACGAAGACCGTAAGAAGGGTGAAGACTTCCTGAAGGAAAACGCCAAGAAAGAAGGCGTGAAGACCACTGAATCCGGCCTGCAGTACGAAGTCATTGAAGCCGGTGAAGAAGGTGAAGAAGGTGCTTCCAAGCCTTCTCCTGAAGATCAGGTAACCGTTCATTACACCGGTACTCTGATTGACGGCACCGTATTCGACAGCAGTGTTGAGCGTGGCCAGCCAGCTACTTTCCCTCTGAATGGTGTTATCAAAGGCTGGCAGGAAGGTCTGCAGCTGATGCCTAAGGGCTCCAAGTACAAGCTGTATATCCCTGCTGAGCTGGGTTACGGTGACCAGGCTGCCGGTTCCATTCCACCTGCCTCTACTTTGGTCTTCGAAGTCGAGCTGCTGGATATTGCTGGTGACAAGAAGTAATTATTGATGGTTGTTTTCAATCAGTAGAAATGGCCGGAGATTCTCCGGCTTTTTTCTACCTGACTTTTATAGAGCGCATCAGGGAGTGCAATCCATAAAGTCTTCTGCCATGGGTGGAGGTATGACCGGGTCAGATTTGCCAGCCTGAAAATGCAGTTTAAGTTCATCTGGAATACTCTGAGCGGTCCCTCTCAGAAAAAAATCATCGGCATCGATTCGATAGGTTTTGTCGTCAAACTCAATTCTCACTGTGTCCTCTCTGAATGTCTCTGTTTCAGGTTTCGTGGGTTTCCCCGGTATTACCATTTCCTTCGCTTTAAAGGAATGTACAGATATATCCGTCACGCCTGCTTTTTTAATGCCTTTAAAAATGGATTCCACAACGTTTTGGCCATAACAGGTGATGATATCAAGTTGACTGACTTTCAGTCCGCTCTCTTTAAGAAAGCGACCTAACCGATAACCAAAATCTCCAGGCTCATACACAACGGTACTGCCCTTGAATTCAAAATCAACAAAGTGTTCACCTTCATCTTCTCCGGCATGGATATGAAGCACCATTCTCCCGTTAAAGGACAACTCCTCACCGGATTCAACAGACAAATTAACCAGACGCTGTGATCGCCGAATCGATTCCAGCTGCCCCGAATACAATCTTCTGATACCAGGTAATAGCCCCTTCATGGTAAAGCCCAATGGATCGATCACCGCTATATCCAGAAACCCCATTTCATTACCTGAAAAGTTCATGGCAGGTGAAAACTCCATAAAGACTTCCATCTATTCATAGCTGCTAATGAGTATGGGTCTATCGGATGCGGGAATAGCGACGCCATTGATGTCCATAATAGGGACAGGAGCCCATAACAGCTGACTGAATAGCAGCATTATGACCGTTAACCAGAAACGACAAGACATAATACTAAGCCTCTATTTGGTAACAGCCTAATGAGCATAGGTTGAATACTATTAGAAACCCGCTTTTATTCTTCTGCTTCAGAGACGCCGGTTGCCCACCCTTCTCTCTCGACGAAAGGATGGTTTAAAAAGTGAACAGTCTGGATGATCGGCTGTCTAAACTTATCGAGCTTTTATCCAATGTCGTAGAGGAATTCAGGGATGTTAAAATGCTTCTTCATGTCAAAACAATGGGCTATATGGGCCTGGGGAGGGCTTGCAGTCCTGCTGACCTCCATCTTTATTGAAGTCATGATGATGGTCAAACTGAACGGATGGTATGGCGAGATGTGGGATATGATGCAGCTGGCCAAACCTGAAACCATTGGCCGCTTCTGGGAACTTATCCTGATATTCTGCTCGATCGTCTTTCCCTTTGTTTTACTGAGAAGTCTTTCCAGCTTCCTCTCACAGCATTACTGCTTTCGCTGGCGACAGGCCATGACAATGGCCTATTTGCCCTTCTGGCAAAAAGTGGGTCACGATGTTGAAGGCGCTTCCCAGCGCATGCAGGAAGACCCCCAGCGCTTTGCCAGAGTAACAGAACAACTGGCTCTGGGCCTGTTTCGCGCCATTCTGACTCTCATCGCTTTTATCCCTATTCTGTGGACCCTCAGTGAAGAGATATGCAGCAAACTGGACGACTGGCTCAGCAGTCCGGCTTTCATGGAAAACTATGACCGAATCCCGCAATCTTTGAAAGGCATGGAAATCATGAGCCAGATACCGGGCTCATTACTCTGGCTTTCCTGTCTGCTCTCTTTCAGTGCCATCATCATTTCCTACTATGTGGGTATTCGTCTCCCGGGCCTTGAATACAACAACCAGAAAGTAGAAGCCCGATTCAGAAAACGGCTGGTTTATGCAGAAGACGATAAAACTTACGCCGATACCCCCACCCTGTTAGAGCTCTTTACCGGTCTTCGCCTGAACTATTTTCGACTGTATCTTAACTATTCCTATTTTTCTTTGTGGCAGAACTTTTTTTTCCAGTTTGTTGTAATTGCCGACCTTCTGGTCATTGGACCCGGTGTCATTTATGGCATTCTGTTAATGGGCATTTTGAACAGAGTGGCTCATGCTTTCAGCAGTGTTTCAGACAGCCTTTCCTATTTCACAGAAAACTGGGCTACAGTGACGGAGTTGCTGTCCATTATTAAACGACTCCGAGAGTTTGAAGTGAATATTGGTTATCGCTTTGAATCATCAACCCCCGAACTAACGGAAGTTGAATAGCACTGTTAACTAAATTCGATAGCATGCCCGTTAATAAACGGCATGCATCCTTCTTTTAAGGCCCTTTTACAGGTTGGCTGATCATTTTTGGGCCTCCTGCCTGATTTTTAGATAGACCTGAATCCGTGAGTTCATGATCGTTAAATTTGCCAAAAACTCAGTAATATCAGCATCTGTAGACTAATATTTGCTCATCTGGGTTTTCACCCTATAAGTGCGTTTTTGTGGAACTGAAATTTGAG
>NZ_JBPCXO010000016.1:0-9882 GCF_051008435.1 Endozoicomonas sp.
GCCAAGCGAAAGGCAAGAGGCTATAAGAAACCGCACTTTAAAATTATGGTTTATTTACTGACTGGCAAGCTGAATTTCACCCGAGTGAATGAATCCTGCTTACCCACTTGAAATTCAAAAGAGCCACAACATGATCTACACCGGAGGAGTTCGCGATGGGGAGTGGACACTGGAAGCCCTTGACTGGAATACCGGCTCTGAAAAGTTTCACTGGATTCTGGGAGACAACAAATACAACACCAACTTCGCCCCTCTGGCCATTGACCCGGAAGGACGTATCACCTATGGCACTACATGGGGCCGTGTCCGCCTGAACCCTAAGCCCTGAAGGGCAAACACAGTACTCAGGCAACTTAGCCTGAGTATGTTTCTCACGGTTCTTTCAAAAGACTCTTCAAAAAACTCATATACCCGTTACCATTGTAGATGTGAGTAGAGCTTTCATCCCTCATCCGCCAAGTGTATTTTTCCTTTATCACAGGCTCCCTGATAGAGCTTGCCTCTCTCAAGAACAAATATAAAATCAGATCGGTCTGAACCTTTGGGCTCCACATAAAAAGGAATCCCTTCAACACCTATACTGATTTGGCTTGAACTGGAGGGGTCGGGCCCAACAACAGGCTTTAACTTTAGAAGTTCCAGATCAACTCCTCCAAAAGTTTTCAGGTCATACTTATATATTTCCGCATCAAATTGCAACTTCCTGTCAGTATCCAGCAACTTAAACGGGGCCAGCGACTTCAGACTTCTCCTTTGAGCCAGCTTGACTTCCCAACTAAAATATAAACTCTCTTCTTTGGACACCCAATACGGAAGCTGGATCAAACACGCCTCTCCCTGCAAACACCAGTGCTTCTCGGCTATCCGATCCATAAAACACTGGACTGACTGAACATCTTTAAGTCGCTCGATCATGTTCTCTTGGAGCACAAGGCCATATAACACTTTATAAACCTCTATTCCGGCCGTGTAATTACCTTTCCGAATCATTCCGACATAAGCCAGTAATGTGTCCAGTGCATCCTGGTTGCCCAGCGCAGGGAAAGCCTGAATGAGTTCCAGATGAATATGCAGCCGTTCTACCGATAAATTGCTGAAACGAATCTTGCTGACAATGGTGAATTTTTTGTGCAGATTATTTTCTTCAGAAACCTCTTCGTTCAATAGTGAAACCCACTGTCTTTTATTTCCATAATCTTCAAGCTGAGTCAGGTATTTTCTGGTACGAGAATTCAGATCCAGGCCAATACAAAGTATGCGAAGGTTATCGAACGAGAGCGTATTACAGAATGCCAGGTCAGATGATACGTAGCTGCCAGTTTTTGAAACCATCCATACAGATTCAGGCCCGGAATCAATATCGGATTGCGGCTCTGTGTCCACAATAAGTTCTGATACTGGGTTTGTGAAGCTTAACGGGAGTGCTGTGATGGCTTCATCCATCGTTCCTGTCAGGTGGGTGACATGCTGACTCTGCCACTGCGCTTGCTTTTGCCAATGCGGTGTTAGAAGGTTTCCACTGTTAAAAGACAACCAGTGGGCTCGAGACCACCGGTTGTCGAACTCAGGCACAAGCATTACGTGCCCAGGCCTTTTAAATTCAACCAGTGTTTTCGTGCCAACCATTTTACAGTTCACCACTTCATCATCGCTGTAATTATTTTCCAGACTAGACGCCCGACAAAAATACCGGGCATCTACTTCCAACAAACGATCACTGCCAAAAAAATTTGATTTACCAACTCTCAGGTTGATAAGAAAATTATACTCCATGTTGAGTTCTCTAACGAATTCAGGCTTTATGACAACGTCTGACCATCCCCGCTTGGGGGTCAACGATGTTAACTCATCTTCCCAGTCCATACTGTGCATGAGCCCAAACCACCTCATTCGGTTGGCGTTTTGAGACCAGTAGTTAACACAGCCATTTATACCTGAGTCCGTACACACTGTCATATAGAAACGCATGAACTCAATGTGCTCTCTTTGATCTTCGCTGCAGGCACCAAACTGTTTCACACAGGTTTGATAAGTACTATCGAAAATCTGTATTTGTGTTTTTAATTCGAACAGTACCAGCGGCTTGTAAGTCTTTGACCTTTTGGACTTATTTACATCCTCATAAATAATGGAACCTAATGGGACTCCCTGATTCAAGGCCAGAGCCAGTAACATATTGGCTTTATTGTATTCTCTCTTATTCTGGAAGTGCTTCAATAACTCTGTCAGCCTCTGATAGCGAGCAAACAGCTTGTCGGGAATGGGCTGATTAATGGATAGCAGCATGCGCCATTGCAAGAGTGAAAAAGCAGTAACTACAATGCCCGCCATAATCTGATTATTACAATAGCCTGTGATACCGGAAGGACAAATCAGTTGAAAGCCCAGATGATTCAAAAAGGTAATCATTACTAAACTAGTCCAACGATGTTCGCGAGCAGGATTCCACAACACAGTTTCAGGTTCATCTTTCACAACCTCTCCCAACTGTCTGACAAAAAGCCATGAAACCGGCCGCCTGATGCCTGTCTTATGGTCCCCAAGGTTCAGCTCATCAATTTTGATAAGACGATGGCCTGTTGAGACCAGATACTGATAGGGCAGACGTACCCCGGGATTGGCTGCACCATAAATTTTCCCTGGTATAAACCGTAAGGCTCTCTGACTGTCAACATCGGACATCACCTTCTTCCAGACATTACCCCGGGTCCATATCAACAGGTCATACTGGCTGGAGACATTTTCAGGAACCAATGCTTCAACACCGGTTGATTCTGTTAAAACAGGTTTATTGATCACCCGGCTTCGATCATCACTTACTATGAAATCACGGGCCTCATACTCCAGCAAGCCACTTAAGTTTGCCTGTCCAGCAGGATAAACAGGAGAAAGGCCCAGAGTATGCTGACCCGCCTTCTGACTCACCATTGACAATTGCTGTTGAAAATAAACCTGATGAATACCGCTGAGATACCAGATCGGATTTTTTTTAACCTGATTCATGACCCACTTGATACAACGGTCATGCACTACTTTGGCGGGTTTCCCTAGCGGCACACCACACCAGTGAATCATCTGGCTCAGAATATCCATCCCCCGGGCATGAGCCCGTTTTCGCTGCTCCTCATCCAGATGGTGTACCGCCTTACGGGACATCCTCATCAGAATTTCCATAAAATAGTCATTCTTCAGGTTATACACAGGCTGCCTGTCTGCTTTGAGATCTATCTCCTGAACAAATCCCGAGATCCCAAATACCAGCCCTTCTCTTTCAACAGGCCAGTCCTTTTTATACAACACCTGATCGCCATCTTTCTGATAGACAGCAAAGACCGGTAGCGCGGTATGCGTCGAATGCAAAAGGCCGGAGTGCATCAGTAATTGGGCTGCAGCCTCTTCCTCCTCAACCAGTAATTCACAGGCAGAAGAAAAACTATGCCTTACTCCCTTCTGCCGACAGTTCAACCTCTCTTCATCTCCTGCCTCTTCTGAAGAGTCGTCGTTATCATTCGCTTCGCTGGACGAAAAATACCAGTAGGTATAGCCTCCCCCCAGTAACATCAGGGTCGTTCCTATTGCTACTTTCGTAATGGTGCGCAGAGGCGAGTAGGCGCTTCTCATTGTGGATTTTGTGACGCCTGATGATCTTCCAAGAATATGTTTACCCGGTTTAGAGACTGATCGTGACTTTCCTGAAAACCCTAAGATTTTTTTTGCGGCCTTGTATTTTTCTTTCCCTTGTTTGGCAAGCCATTTAAAGAATTTATTAAGGGGACCATCTTTACAGCATGCTTTTTTTGTTACTTTAACAGCGGCTGCAGTGGTCACTACATTACGCTTTCTGGGAATTGAGGCCCCGGGCTGTTCGTGATGGTCAGGCTCTTTCTCAGTCCCCTCTCTTCTACTGGCTGAAGCTCTGTCACTATCTGAAGATCGTTGGCGCCCCCTGCGAGGCCGATGTCGAGATTGAGATTGAGATTGAGATTGAGGCACTGCCGAGGGAAAAGATGGCTGTGTTGGCGAAAGAGTGGTTGTTGGCCCCCCCCCCTGATCACCGCCCGATGTACTTGAGTCTGAACCAGCCTGTACGGTGCTATCAGGGACTACTTCTTCATGTTTTAGTTCTGGACCTTCAGGATCTTCATTTACTCCGGGAGGATCATTCACTGATCTTTCCTCATCCGCTTGCTCAGTATCCTGCGTAACAGCGACTGTCTGAGCCTCAGCTTCTTGCGGACTATCCGGTTCGGGAGAAACAAGTCTATCTTCTTCATTCAAAGGCTGTTGACTTGCCTCTGGGTCCAAATCTGCACCAGGAACTATTGGATCAGGATAAACATTCAACTTTTTATGACCTTCTCCACTCAAAACTAAAGGAATCACTTCTGGCTGTGGAGAATCAGAGGAAGAGTATCCAGAAAAGGTCTGTGCATCTGCCTCATGCTCCTGTGCATCTGCCTCATGCTCCTGTGCATCTGCATCTACATCTGCCTCATGCTCCTGTGCATCTGCATCTGCATCTGCCTCATGCTCCTGTGCATCTGCATCATGCTCCTGTGCATCTGCATCTGCCTCATGCTCCTGTGCATCTGCCTCATGCTCCTGTGCATCTGCCTCATGCTCCTGTGCATCTGCCTCATGCTCCTGTGCATCTGCCTCATGCTCCTGTGCATCTGCATCTGCCTCAAGAGATACCTCATCGCTTCCCCTCTCGTTCTCTTCTAAGGGCAGATTGGTATTCGGGCTGGATGAATCAACCGAGTGCTCAACATTGACTAAACCCAAAGTAGAAGTATCAGGAATCATGTCCACACCGGCAAGTGGTGACTCCGGATTCAGAGAAGGGGGAGTCACCATAGGGGTTGAAACCACTTCGTCTGCCACACCATCATTTGAGTTCTGAGTACTGAGCCCACTGCCTAATTCTTCTGCTACCTTCTCTGGCTCATTAGCAACCTCCTCCTGAGAATGAACGCCACTCTCTTCTGTATGATCAGGCTGCAATCCAACCGTGGTTGAGACTGTATCTACCTGAAGCCCTGCCACAAAGTTCCCGAAAGAATACAGTGGAGCTGTACTTACTGCTGGTTGAGTGGTTGCCGGATTGAACGGTGGGTTGAACGGTGGATTGAACGGTGGGTTGAACGGTGGGTTGAACGGTGGATTGAACGGTGGATTGAACGGTGGAGCTTGGAACTGAGTGACTGAAAGAGGGAAGTGAGTTAAAGGTATCTGTGTAGCAGTTGCCATTGGATTCCATAGTGGAGCCTGATTGACTGAGGGATAGCCCACTGGCTGCTGATACCCATAAGTCATCAGCTGAGGCGATCCTCCAGCAAAAGCAACATCAGGAGGCACTCCCATATTACCATGAGCTGAAAACGGACCCGGTATATTGGAATACATTGGATAGACTGCCTGCATGTACGCTGGCTGACCGGGGTAAACTCCATACATCTGTGCCGGGTGATATTGCTGCTGTGGGTAATGCATCTCTGGAGGATGCATCTCTGGAGGATGCATCTGACCGCCACCATGAACCACTTGAAAGTTTTGGGCCAGCTGCTGAGGCTGTGATTGTTGATATAATAAATATTGATTTAGAAGATTAAAACATGCTTCAGAACCTGTTGGCATGAAATAAACGTCAGCACTGTTGGGCTGAGGTATGGTTATACCACTGTCTTCTATACACCAACGTCCTGATGTCAGCATGTAAGAGGCATGACCAGAAAGAATTCCCTCGTTTTTCAACAAGTCTTCATCATAAAGCTCATAAAGTTTTTCCAACTGTTTTATTGCTGCTTCACTCTCCCCTCCAATGCCCAGAAAAGCCAAAAACAGAAAGACCTGAAAGAAAGACCGGGTTCTGACACCATTGAGCATATAACCATCCGGATATGAAACAGTTTTTATTCGGATTTAAACTCAGTCAATATTAGTACTAAGCCGATCTTCCACAGACTTTTTTTCAACCAGGCATCAACCCCCAATAAGGTCATTTCATTTATTTTTCAGAAAAAAAGCTTTGCCGTGAAAGAGATTCGTAAAGATTAAGTCGATTGTCTTTATTTGTATTCTGAGTAGCTTATCTCTGACGTATAATAGAAAAACGATAGTACTTTTATTGCCGTCTGTAATAACAACAAATACAACACCAACTTTGCACCCATTGCTATCGATCCGGAAGGTCGTCTGACCTACGACAGCACCTGGGGACGAGTTCGCCTGAATCCTGAAAGCTGAATACTGCCATCAACCCGGGGACAACGAGTCCCTGGGGTCACAAGATGAGAAAAGTAATGATATTAGAAGTCGCCATCCTGGATGTAAAACCAGGACAGGAAGCCGAGTTTGAACAGGCCTTTGCCCAGGCGCAGCACATCATAGCCAGCATGAAAGGTTACCTCTCCCATCAACTACAGAAATGTCAGGAGAAGGACAGCCGTTATTTGCTTTTGGTGAACTGGGAAACACTGCAAGATCACACCGAGGGTTTCAGAGGTTCAAAAGAGTATCAGAATTGGAAACAACTGCTGCACCACTTTTATGAACCCTTTCCGGAGGTCGAACACTACAGCAAAATAATGGGGTCATAATTTCGCAACTCCTACAGCCTCTCAAAATCACCACAATAGGATCAGAGGGGCTGATTCCCCTTCAGTCAGAGTCTGACTTTACCTACACTCAAAATAATAGAAGTAATAAATTTTAAATTTATTTTTATTGTTATATTTCAGTAATTTATATCTATTTTTTATCGAAGTAATAGGAGTTGATGTCGATCTTTACGGTCGATAGATTATAAAGCGTCACTCAGGACAGATGATCAGTTAACCCAACGTCAGACAAGAATAACAAGGTAGGCGACTATGGCTAACGCACCGACTATGGCTAACGCACCGACAATGGATCTTTCCTATCTGGAAAAACCCACCAACAACGACCTTAAACACATCGATGGCGATCTTGGTTTGCCCATCATTGGCAAAACCATTCCCCTGGTCAATGATTTCTATAATCTGGTTGATGAACATTACAAAAAATACGGTCCTGTCTCCAAACTGGGACAAATCGGCCAGAATGTTCTGCTCTGTGTCGGTGCTGATATCAATAAACAGATACTGCTGGATACTGACAAAAATTTTTCCACTGCCAAGGGCTATGAAGCCACCCTGGGGCAATTCTACGATGGCGGTCTGCTACTCCAGGACTTTGACCAGCATAAATCACAACGACGCATGTTTCAGACCGCATTCAAGTTCGACACCATGCAGCATTATACCAGTACATTGAATCAGACCATCAAGGAAAGTATTGAACAATGGGACACAATGGACGACTTCCGTTTTTTCCCCAATATCAAAGAAACCTTGCTGGATGTTGGAGCTCAGCTATTTATTGGCATCACTGATTTTAAAGGTGACGAAGCCAAACGGATGTCTAATTTTTTCATCGAGATCGCTGACGGCCTGATCGGAGTGGTACGGGTTGACTCTCCTCTGCTTCCCTTCACCAAGTGGCGAAAAGGTAAACAGGCTAAACGTTACATGCAGCGCTATCTGATCGGTAAGATCGAAGAACGACGCAACGGTGATGGTAAGGACATGTTTAGCCTGATCTGCCGTGAAACCGATGAGGACGGCAACTATTTCAGCGATGAAGCCATTGCCAACCACATTAACTTCCTGTTGTTTGGCGCTCATGACACCACTACCTCCAACTTAAACTACATCATGCAGCACCTGGCCCAGAATAAAGACATTCAGGAAAGAGCCCGTCAGCAGTCACTGGACATTGGCAAGGAAACGCTGGACTTCAAAGACCTGAAGGGAATGACCGAGCTGGATAATATCCAGAACGAAGCTCTTCGATTGCACCCGGCTGTAATGATGTATACCCGCAGAACCATCAGGGACTGTGAAATTGGTGGCGTACATGTACCGGCCAATACAGTTTTGAATATCCCTCCCCAATACACTCACATGATGGCCGAACACTGGGATAATCCGGAAAAGTTTGATCCGGATCGTTTCTCTCCTGAGCGGGCCGAGCATAAACGACATTCACACCAGTTTGTCCCTTTTGGCGGGGGGGCGCACAAATGCATCGGCATGAACTTTGCCCAGATGCTGGTGAAATGCTTTATGCACCAGATGCTGCTCAAGTACGACTGGGACGTACCCGCAGGATACAACCCTGAACATCAGGCATTTCCATTGCCCAAACAACAGGACGATCTGCCATTGGTTCTTAAAAGAAGACAATAAATAACGAAAACTCTGTCTTATAAGTCAGTACTTTTTATCTGACTTATAAGACAAACTGTGATTGCCTTACTACTCTATACTGCCCTGATACGGTCTACTACTGCTCGCTGGTTCTGTAACGGGCACTCTTCAGAATAAGTAGTTTCCCCCCTGAATAAGCAGTAAAGCAGATATCATAATAGAAAACCACCTCGCAAAAAGAATCAGGCCAATGTCATCAAAAAGAGAACCTGTTTTTTATCTGGATCTATACCCATCGCCTTCTGCTGTGCGTCCAGCATTCAGCGTGAGTGATCTGCGAATATTTTTGGCAGAGTCGGCCGTATTCAGCGGTAACCATCGCTCAGCAACACGCCCTCAAAGTTTTCCAGGTAAGATTCAATGACGTTACCGGAACGACTGGAAGCAAAGATAAAGGCCATCTCATCCTGGTCACCATAAAAACACCAGAAGTACCCCTTCTGCATCTTGCCTTTGCTTTTTCGCCCGGTTTTTCCCGGTGTCTCGTCCAGAGCCAGAACGTTGCTTTCCAGGCAGCTGTTTAATATCTCATCCGCAATCGGCTTGTGCCGGACGACGTCTCTCTGGTATTTCAGGATGACATGACTGCCGGGACGTTGCGCCAGCCGATGGGTGTATTTGTGGTCGATGACCTCATACTGGTCAGCGTCCTCTCCCTGCAGCTCAGGAGCAGGAAGGTGATTCATGATGTCTTTCTCGTGCGTTGATGACAGGAGAAAGACTGGCAGCTGGGGGAACCGTAAAGCGCTCACTGTCTAGGTGCATTTCTGAGAAGCCCGCTTCTTCAAGGATTCTAAAGTTACTGCTAAACAAAGGGCTCTTAATTTTACTTCCCCCTAACATATCTGGTAATAAGCCAATTGTAACCCACGCAGATCGTTCAGTGCTTTCCCTGGCATTGATGGAACTTGAGCAGCGGAGGGAAAACTATATACAGGGATAGCAGATGCAAATGCACCTGAATCAAAATGTAAAGCAGTGAACCTAGCTGAAGAAAGCAAGTTTGCTGTTACAGTGTTTAAGCTTGCCACTTGGAGTGAAGTCGTTAGTTGTGTATATAAGAAAAAAATTCCATTTCTTGTTTTAATAAGATAAGCAATATTATTATTATAATTTGGCTGGCTTGAATTATAAAATTCAATAACTTGTACATGCTGTATTTCAATATTCAATTGAACACTATTTTCAACAACTGGCTGATTGTTTAAGCAGCTAAGATGAAGTTTATTATCGATTTGTCCATAGGGGATATAACCGGTAATTGAAATTTTTTGATCGACCTGTTTATCATTATCTCTATATATAAATGAATTTTTATTTGAAGAATCAACTTTTGTTAACTCAGCCTGTAAAGCGCCAATAGACAAGATTAATGTGACAAATAAAAGACTTCTCATACTATGCCCCTATATTTTTTAAAAAGTATATAGATATAGACGATTTTTTCTGATTCAGGCTGGATTCAAGCAATTGGGCGGCTTTTTTATGGTTACTGCATTTTCAAACGAGTCATCCAATAGCACCATCAAAAACTATATCCCTCTAGGGAACCAATTCAAAAATTCATCATCTAACACGTCTTACCATAAGG
>NZ_JBPCXO010000017.1:0-4331 GCF_051008435.1 Endozoicomonas sp.
TTGAGCAGTATCACAGAGCGATCAAACAAGTTTGCCATATCGAGCATTTTCAGGTTCGCAGTGAGCGACCGGTGAGAAATCACATATTCGCCAGCCTATTGAGTTTTGTTTATCTTCAGAAAATGCAGATAGCACCACTACTGTCCGGTTAAGCATTTTTTAGCTCCAAAAAATTCTGAACCGGCGGTGTGACAGAGGCTCTCTGCTCCGGAGGGTCGCTTAATAAATCAGCGATAGAGCGTCTCACCATCAGGTTCAGATTAACCTTCCGTGCTATTTGTTGAAGGGTTGATTTAACTGGGTAATTTAGTTGAACCAATCGCAGTAAAAGATACGCAATCATGGCGGTCAAAATCTGGATTTTCACCGCATTCTCGCTCCTGCCAATAAACCGTTTGATCTTCAGGTTCTGCTTAATCCACTTGAAAAATAACTCGATCTGCCAACGTGATTTGTACAAAACGGCGATCTCGGCAGCCGTTCTATCAAGATCGTTACTGATAAAAACCAGTAATTTTCCGTCTTCCTCCCGACGAATTTTGACTCGTCTGAGATCCGTTGGGCAGTCCTTTCTAGCTTTATCTGAAGAGAGCCTGATGACTTGATCTTCCAGGATAAAATCGTCTGTGATTTCACGGGTTTCAATGACTGTGTAAACAGCAGAGCTTTTCATCCTGCCAACAAAAAGCGTACCTTGATTGGTCATCTCGTAGTACCAGCTGTAATCATCATAGGCTCGATCAAAAACGTAGGTAACACCTGCCATGATGGGCAGATTCTGTGCGGCTTTGCGGTCATTCACTTTAGCAGTGGTCAGTTCAAAAAAAGTCGGTGTATCGGCATCAGGATCGTAAACCGTGTGAAGCTTTATGCCGCCTTTGGTTTTCCGAAAATGCGCCCACTCAAACTGATTAAGGTTCAAGTCAATCGTAGTGGAATTAATCAGACGAACCATATCGTTGGCCGCGCCACGAGGCAGATGTTTTCTGACCTTTTGCAACAGAAAGAAAAAAGTTGCTGTAAAAATGCTGGCAGAGCGCTGATTGTTGGCATCAGACAATGACGAACGCTTTATCTGGGAAACCCCTAAATGATAATGGTGATTGTGGTTGGCGTTAAAGTTTTCCACCAAATCCCGGATGGATATCCGGCTGGTAAGCGGCACAAATATCATGGCGACTAGCTGTGTCCAGCACGACAGCTTTCTGGCTCTGTGGTCTCCATTATGTCGGTCAACGACCTTTTGAAATGGGTGGCGGGGTATTGCCTTGAGCAACTGTTGAAAAACATTGTTATTATGCTTCATGCCTGTCCTTTTGTTTTGCCAGAAAAGCTGTCTTGACAACCGCTATTCTTACGCAAAGCAATAAGGACGGGCTCTCTAAAGCTTTCCCAATTTTTTAACCGGACAGCAGTGGCTCGAAATAGACTTTACTGACATCTAGATTAAAGAGTGCATCCACGCCCTCCCTAGAACTTTGTCGTTTAAATGCTCTGGCTCAATCCCGTCTCTGATCGATTTGTCGAGGGGTTTATTGGCGAAGAACTGGGGGAACATGTGGAGAGACTGGCCCGTGAAACTAGGCTGTTGATAATCATCGCAACAACGGCTTCACCGTAGGAAGTGTTCCATTCGTCAGATATTTTGGGTGCACGTTTGTCGATAGGATCGGCAGTTCCCAGCTCTTTGCACATTCCAGCCACCAGACCGAGGTGATCCATGGCCTGAGAGCGATATTGAACAGGAGGCATAAGACGATTTCCTGATATTTGTTTATCTGATAAATAGCAGGTTTCAGGAAAATCTCAGGTTAGGTGGTGAATGTCGGTTACAAAGACTCATGAAAGATATTGAAACCAGTAAGATTGATGTGGTGGTTCTGTATAAGGTGGATCGACCTACCGGGTATGATCTGAAAACACGCATGACTTTCACCTGATTATTCGTCCCCTACAGAGATAGCACAGCGGATGGTATGGTGCGAAATCTGATTGACAGCCCGAAGCCATCACAACAATGCCTTCAGTGGCTTTAACTCGCCTTTAAAACTATTAGGTTCCATTTTTTGAACTTTTCTCAGCAAAGACGAATTCTCCTGAATCGCCTGCTTTATGACTTCAGCACCATGCATTTCAAGCTGATCCTTAAGCCCTTGTGATGCATTTTCTGTCCTGAAAGCCTTATTCAGCGCCCACCGAATATCTATTGCTATATCCTTTGCCGTTTTCTGTGGATCGGTATCTGTGCTTTGGGTTTGTGTTGTTGCTTCAGGGTCCGTGGTTTTCTCCTGTTTCACGTTAAGCTCTTCGATATTGAAACTATCGGGAAAAGGGAAGGATAAAACAATTTGTTGGGCATTGCATGGCCAGTTATCGGGAAGTTGGACTTGCATGACGCCC
Organism: Endozoicomonas sp.; assembly: GCF_051008435.1. Taxonomy (GTDB): domain Bacteria; phylum Pseudomonadota; class Gammaproteobacteria; order Pseudomonadales; family Endozoicomonadaceae; genus Endozoicomonas_A. The sequence continues at coordinate 2,401 of NZ_JBPCXO010000017.1, forward strand.
CTCCTCTGTCGCTGGCGTTTTCTTACTGATTTGTTCGAATCACCTGCAGGGGAGGGCTTTCCCGACCCGGAAAAAAAACAGTATTTCAAAACAATGATGACGGCTATACCGGAAAACCCCGCCAATAATGCCGGCAGGTAATACGCATTTGTTCTGCCAATGTGCCTGCAGGACAATTTATGCCAAGTCAGTCCAATCTGCTGGCTGTCTAATATCATTTGTGTAAAGCTAACATCATTGAGAAATCCCAGTCCATCATTCATGATGGCTACATATACCCCCCTGTCAAGATAAAATACTGACGAAATTATAATTTCTTTCCTTCTATCCCCCAAAACCCATAGACAGCCTGTCACATGGTTTTTTTCACCAGAATAGAGTTCTTCTACAATACTCCAGGGAGTTGAAATCCATTTTTTGTGAGGATTGATGTCTTGCAGAAGCCAGCCTGCTCTTTTGAGCCCATAGTTTAGTTTTCCAGCACCATACTTATGAAAGCTCTTCCTGTAGTTACCATTAATATAGGCGTTTATTCTCTCTATAATCTGCATAGCTTCAGGATTGTCTTCAAACCCCATGGTGGCATCATTATCAGGAGATCCTGATCTTACTCTGAAATCAAGTCTTACATTTTCCGGAACCTCGGGTTTGAGGCCATAGAGCTCTGCTCCATCAGCAGGGTTTGTGATACGCAGCAAAGAGAAAGGAACAGAATATTCATTTATCTTATAGGTTATCGCATGCGGCTGGTAATCATGCTCGATGATGAAACTGATTACTTCACTCTCTGCAACCCGGAATGAAAAAACAGAAATCAGCGCAATAAACCATAGTTTCAGGTAGTCTCTTTTCATCCTTTGCCATCCCGCCAGAGAGTGATTTGGGTTCCGCGTTGCAAATATTTTGATAGATCATAAAGGCCTATCTTCAAAACAATTACGATGCCAGAGAATAAAAGTATTCCCAGACATTGGTGGATTCGGTTTTGTCATACTAATGCGGGTCATATGGCACAGCTCAACCCCTTTCAGAATTCTCCGGGCAGTCTTGAAACTCTGGAACCCCGGCATCGGCTTTGCCCGCTGTTTGATCCTCCGGTGATCCTGCTCTACCAGGCTGTTCAGGTATTTGATCTGCCGGATCTCAATGCCTGTCTCACCAGCCTTTTCCTGCTCTTCATTCAGGTCATTGAGCACTGCGGTATTGGTCCCGCTTCCTGGTTAACAGGAAGTCCACGGTGTCGCCCTCCTTGTCCACGGCCCAGTAAAGGTAGACCCACTCACCTTTCACCTTGATGCAGGTCTCGTCCATTCGCCAGGAAATGCCACAGACCTTGCGTCGTTTACGATGTTCGGCTTCCAGCTGTGGGGCGTACTTCTGTACCCAACGGTACGGGGTGGTATGGTCAATCTCGACGCCACGCTCCTCCAGTATCTCTTCCAGGTCCCGGTAATTCAGGCTATATCGCAGGTACCAGCGGACAGACTGGAGGATAAGATCTTTGGGATAATGGCGTCCGGAGAAACCCATGGCGAGAACTGAACTGCATTGCAATGACAGACTATCAAGGTAGCACGTTTTGGGTAAGGTATGACTTTGCAACACAACCCATTCTGTATCCTGTGAGTTCTGTATCAAAGCCCATCATGCCCTCTGATCACCTTTTGGAAAGCTTAATAATAGACAAAGAAATCTTTTAAAAAAACTCGCCGACCGTTCCCCGCACATATCGCTACCAAAGTGTGTCCAAAATCGTTCCTGGCGATTTTGTCGAACCTTCGACCGCTCGGTTCGTAGCCGAGTACCTGAATCCGTGATTTCTTGATTAGAGAGAGGTTTCTCACCTCCTGAATGCATGAAACCTACAGAATAGGGTTTTGATTTTTTGTTATTCGCCAAAGAAGGGTAAAACAGACGCAGAAGATCAATGC
>NZ_JBPCXO010000018.1:0-3798 GCF_051008435.1 Endozoicomonas sp.
AAATATGCAGCCGATTTTAAAGAAAATATGACTATTCAGTTTGATAAGCTTCTACCCAGATGGAACTACACTGCCACTCCTGAGGCAGGGTGAAGTCAGGAAGTTATTTTTAGACAAATCCTTAGCATGCTCATCATGGCTTAGCAAAAACGAAATAGGGTTGTAATCAATACAGCCCTTATAGCGATGATAGCTATCAAAACAGACGCCCGGCATTCCATTATTCATGGGCAGAACCTTGTCTTCTTTCAAAGATTCAAGCCTTTTGTCCTCTTGGCCATCAACAAACCCCGTATTGAAATTAATCAGAGCGTTTACAGGATCTCCAATGGTTAGACCTCTGAACTCTGGCGGCTCGTCAGAGTGGGCCTGAGGCGTAGCAAAGGAAGCTATCAGGGCAATGATCGACAACAGTTTTACAGCTTTCATTTTTGTGTCACTCGGTTTTTCGCATTTCCAGGATCGAGGTCAGATAATCAGATTTATCTTCGTACTCTTCCACTACATCAGCCAGGCACTCAAGGGCAAATTGAATTAGATAACGTGCGGATATTTCCAGCTCTCCACGGCTCATGCGCTCAAAGTCAGGCCGTCACCGTCTACCGGTACACCATATCGCTCACACAACCAGCGAACAGATTCAGGAGCCCAATCTATGGCACCTACTTGATCGTACAGCCCTGTCTCAGGATCTGGCCACTTCAGGCAATAATTTCCTTCAACCTGGTTGAACCAATCATCATTTTCAAGAAGACCATAAAACACCGTGCCCTTTTCTTCTCTCTCCAGGATAGGACGGAAATCAAGTTGGAATATTGCAGGTTTTTTATCTCTAGATTCGGAAAACTCTATTTTCAAAACCTTGTCTGTGTCGTATGTCTTCAGGCGAGTGGCTTTTCCTATTCCTGGCTCATGGTGCCCGACTTGATACCGGTCCAAATATTGGCGCATTTTTTCAAGAACTCCATCAAAGCTTTTGAGTTTTACCGATATCAGGCAGTATGCTCCATCGGATACTGAGTAGTCAGCTCTATCGACTTCTACCGGATCCGGACCAATGTCCTTGTCTAAACCGAATATGCAGGGCCCGACAGTAATAATTCGTTGTACGGTGAATTCACGGGCTACGAATTTTCTGAAATATTCGAGTTCTTCTTCAAGGTCAAAAACTTTCCATCCTGGCATGGACTGCAGCCTGACTCTTGCTGACAACCAGTCACCTGCAGAAATTATTTGCCCTTCTGCAGGGTAAATGCATCCTAATACGCCGCCTGGAAGCTCAGCAAAGGCAATATGGCCACCAGCGTATCTAGGAGCCTGTCGGACTTAAGACAATTTCGGCCTAAATTCCAGAAAGAACGGTCCAATTATTTGATGAATTCGATTAAATAGGCCAACTATTCGCACGAATCCATCAAATAATTCGACTCGTTCTACTGAAATTTATGCTCGAAAGCATAAGTCCGACAGGCTCCTAGAATCGGAATACACAGTGTGAGCTACCCTGACGAAAACATCATAGATATCCTCTTCGATCCATGAGCATGACGATTTAGCCTCAAAGTTACCCTGGTGAATGTCAAAGTCTTCATCATCAATAGGATTTATCTCAATAGCCAATTGCTCAACCTGCCCGGGTAACACATGGGCGTGCTGACCTCCCCAAAGCATCCACCCTGAAACACCTATTACCAGACTCATTTTCTTGAAAACCTTTTGATCAACTTCCAGGATCCGATAACTACAACCGGGACCACCAGCAGTATGCTTGCTGCTATAAACAGCAGCGGACGTTTGGAAAAGCTTTGTCGGAATGACAGGCCCGGTATGCCCGTTTTGATAGAAAAACCACTGGTACCTATAGAGCCATGCTTGCCACGATAGCTGACAGAGCTTGGGCCTTTCTTTCCAACGTTAATGCCCAAGCCTTTACCCAACTTCAGGCGTTTTTGAAATCTGAAACCCACAAATTACCTCAAAAAACTCAATTTGATTTCTGTATTTCATCGAATGGCTTCAGCCTATATAGGGTCGTCCGTTCAACCTTGTCCTTTTTAAATAGTCCCATATCAAACAAGCCGTTTAAGGCCTGTCTGGCAGTGTTATCTGAGCATCCCGCCATCTCCTGAACCCTCCTGGCTGTGAATGCTGAATTTTGGCTCATCGCAGCTGATATAATGGAGTTTTGCAGGTCTGTCACTTCCTTTGATTTGCCGGACATTAGCAGCCATCCCGCAAACCCTCTGAGGTTTCTGAGTGCGTCCTCCCAAGAGTTATTAAACTTATTGATGGCTCGGGTAATTACTTCAGCCTGGTAGTCAAGGAAGTATGTGAGATCCATTTCATCCTTCTCGGTGTTCAAATAGGAAACCCCATACTGAACTGGTGCACCCTTTAAAATAGTGCTGATAGCAATGTACTTGAATGCCTCATACCCATGCTTGAACATAAACCAGTAAAACAGGCAGCGTGCCACCCTGCCGTTTCCATCCCGGAAGGGGTGTTCATAGCCGATTGAAAAATGTAGTGCTACAGCTTTGATCATTGGGTGGATGTATTCTGAAGAACCTTCACCATCGTGCTCTTCATTACCCCATTCGCACATTCTTTCCAGTCTTTCTTCAATCTGGTCAGCAGGTGGGGGCTCGTGAACAATCTCTCCATCACTGTTCTTCACGTATATGTCGTTGGTTTTTCGGAAGACGCCGGGTGTGTACTTGTCATCATTGATACCGGATACACCACACTCATGCATTTCTTGGATTAACGATACAGTTAAAGGCTTGTGCCTATTCTCCCAGGCGAAATTCATCATGAGATAGTTTCCCACAATCATTTTCTCGCCATCTGTTCTAGGTGTTCTATTGGAAGTAATGAGCTCTTTGGCCACGGCCGTTGTGGTAGTCGCTCCTTCGAGCTGACTGCTGCTTATGGACTCATCCTCAATAAGACTGTTAATCAGGTTCTTAAGCCGGAACTGGCCACCCATCATGCCGTCAAGATGCGTTATCTGTCCGGATGTGGTGAACCGATCCACCATTGATACGGCTTTTTGAATCTTTTTTGTCAGATAGTAGGCGCAGTACAGATTATCAGAGTCCTTTTCCCGGATCCCTTCCACATAAACTCTGTTATTCCTCCTGGATGCCTTTTTGATGTGCCAGGCTATCTTTGCATCTATGTCTTTTCCGGTCTTGTACTGAAATTTATGGAAAGGCTCATAGGCCCCCTTCTCATCAACTGGGCTGTGATACTTCATGTACTCGATCAGCTGATCCGGAGACATATTGTCAATTTCGTTGAGTGCGCTGGATATGTTTTTGGGAGGTGGGGGGTTCTTGTAACGACTCATTTTAAGTTAAACCTCAAAAACTTGGATATTTGATGTTAAGTTTACACTATTCTGTAAACCAAAACTCAAAATGTATTGTTTTTGAGGTTTTGTGTTGCCTGTTCTCCTCCCTGTTACACCTTATATATGTGTTACACCTACATGATACATAGGGCGCAACACTGCAGGCCTTGGTATATCTGGTTGTCACACCTGTCACACCCAAAAAAATACCTGTTTACCATCGACCCTACGTCATAATCCAGATGCTATATTAAACGTCTGATGACCTTTATATTTGGAGATAAATCTGATGTGTAAAAATACTGTTCAGTTCCAGAAAGGCATTGGCATTATGGAGTTTCTGGCCAACTACGGTAGTGAAGAACAGTGTGAGAGGGCACTATTCTTCTGGCGCTGGCCAGCGGGTTTCCAATGCCCAAAATGTGGTTCTCGCAGTTTCTGTA
>NZ_JBPCXO010000019.1:0-6845 GCF_051008435.1 Endozoicomonas sp.
CATAGCACTTGGCGTTATCGAGGAGGTCATAAAGTTTCATGACACTGTTTTACAAGAAAACGTCTTCTATTCATAGTCACATAAGTCATCCTGTTTCCAGCTCCCCGGAATCCACTAAGAGCCTTTAAAAAATGGGTTACCGCCGTTTCTGATATTAGGGAATATCTGCCTTTACTGGCCAGGCTAGGACAAAATCTGCTACGACTCTATGATCAAACACATTTCACGCCTCTTTATTTAAGCAATACCGATGAGCTCACTTATCTATATCCAGTTTATGCCGTTGGTTCTGAAGAAAGAGATTCTTCTTCAATCATCAGTACAGCCTTTTCAGATTGGATGAAGGACTTAAACATCACCTCTCCCAGGTATGTCAGACTTCCAGTAGAAACCATGGCAGAAACCAAAGAGTCCAGCATTTCATTAAGTTTGGAGCAACCCAAAAGTACACCCAATATCTCCAGAGATATTACAGAGCAACTAATCTATGTCATTCACCGCTCAATCTTCAGAGACTGGCATCTATACCCTCTCCCTATATTTGTCGGCTTTATTCAATCTGAAATAGCGGATACATACGCAAGCAGTGGTGGTTTTTTTGACTACGATATTCTGGGCGGTCAGTTTGTCCATGGTTACTTCTCTCACGTACTGCAAATGGCCCAGCTGAAGCAGCATCATTTTCCTCAACAGGCTCTATCACAAATCAACCATCAATGTTGGGGACGAATGTTTGAAAAAAGGAACCTAACACTATGGCACACTGTCGCTAGATTCACTCTACCAAACGACAAAAGCATTGTTTTTTACAACCCTGTTCTAGGCTCATCTCCTGACACACTTCAAGAACTTCTTTCACAGCATTTTTTTTCAGAGCTGATCAATCCTGCCATCTCTGAGAACAACCCGGAACTGGTGAGCTATTTATTCTCCCTGCTGGATATAAACTCTATTAAAGAACTCATTAATATCAAAGACGCTTTGACTGCTTTGGAAAACGCGATCATCCAACACAATTACAATAGCTGGCACCAAGTCAGTAAATCGCTGAGAACTGCTCAAACAAGCAGCAAGTTTGTTAATGAAAACACTCTTCGAATAGAGGAAAGGCAGATCATGTCCAGCTTCAATAATAAAATGATGGCTGCACCAAGAGCATCGCTACTGGAAACATTGGATTACTCTAAATATGAGGTACTTTATAGGAGCCCATCGGATACCGCTTTCATTTACCAGCTTTGGCACTGGCCCTCAGAATGGGATGCAATCCCATTTAAATAAGACCAGAGATAGAAAAGAGGCGCCTGTAAAATGCGCCTCTTACAACGATCGATTACTCCCCAGCCAGAGTCACCTCATTGATGAGAACCGAACCAGTCTGAATACTCCCTCTGCGATCGTAGTCATTACCTGCAGCCACAATATTCATAAACATATCTTTCAAGTTCCCCGCGATGGTAACCTCAGATACAGGGTACTGGATTTCACCATTTTCAACCCAGAAGCCACCTGCTCCTCTTGAGTAATCTCCCGTTACCGTATTAACACCCTGCCCCATCAATTCAGTGACCAGCAAGCCAGTGCCCATCTGTTTTAATAACTCTTCTTTGCCACCTGCATTACTGTCGAGAAACAGGTTGTTTACACCTCCAGCATTCGCTGTACTTTCCATACCCAGCTTACGCGCGGAATAAGTTCCCAGAAGATAATTAGTCAGAACGCCATCACAGATAAAGTCCTTGGCCTGGGTAGCCAGCCCATCATTATCAAAACTGGCCGAGCCCAAAGCCTTTTGCAAATGCGGCTGCTCATGAATACGAACCCAGTCAGGAAATATCTGCTTACCCAGATGATCAAGCAGAAAAGAAGCCTGCCTGTAAAGGCTACCGCCACTGATCGCCCCCAAAAGGTGGGAAACCAGGCCTGATGCAACTTCTGGTGCAAACAAGACCGGTACCTGACCCGTTGGAACTTTTCTTGCACCAAGACGAGCTATGGTTCTTTCAGCGGCTTTGCGACCGACATCCAATGCTGACTCCAGATCATTGCCATCACGGGCGACGGTGTACCAATAATCCCTTTGCATTTCGCCGGACTGCTCACCAATCAGAACACAGCTCAGACTGTGCCGACTGGAAATATAACTACCAATGAAGCCGTGACTGTTTCCATATACACGGCACCCTTGGTGTGTTCCAACATTGGCACCGTCTGAATTTTTGATCTTGTTACTAAACGTTCTGCCGGCTTCTTCACACTTCAAAGCCAGCGCTATAGCTTCTTCTGCATCCACACCCCAGGGATGATAAAGATCCAGATCGGGTAACTCAGTCGCCATCAGCTCTGCATCTGCAAGACCGGCACAGGGGTCTTCCGAAGCATACCCGGCAATATCACAGGCTGCCTTCACGGTTTCTCTGATGGCTTCAGGTGTACTGTCTGATGTACTGGCAGATCCTTTTTTCTTTCCCTGATAAACGGTGATACCAAAACCCTGATCACGGTTAAACTCCACCGTTTCAACATCCCCCATCCGGATCCCTACCGAGAGACCAGCATCCAGACTGACCCCCACTTCGCAGGCATCAGCACCCTGACGTCGAGCCTCATCCAGAATATCGCTGACGAGGGTCTTCAGGCGATCCTCTTCAGAGCGGGGATCCAGTACAGCATTGGTTTTATCACCCATGAATTTCCTGCCTTCCAGAATTATACGTGTAAGCTCTATTGTGCCGTGCCCAGCCACAAAAAAACAAACGATTTACCATGAAAGTCTTACCCTTCAAGAATCTCCCCCCCCTATAACAGCAACGAAGCCAGCAGCCCTCTCCACGCATGGCTGAATGCCCTTAACTGGAGTAAAATGGCAACATCTCTTTGCATAGACCCGAATCATGTCAGATCAAGACCCCTACGAATTTGAAGACGACGCTGAAGAAATTATTTTTGTCAGCAAATCTGAGCTCAAGCGTGATATGGATGAGCTTAAGGCCATAGGCTCCCGCTTGATGGAAATGAAGCCAGCGATTCTGGACAAACTGCCTCTGAATGAGCGTCTCAGAGAAGCGCTGGATGAAAGTAAGCGCATAAAAAGCTACAACGCCCGAAAACGGCATTTAGGCTTTATTGGCAAGCTGATGCGGGATCAGGATCTGGAGCCGATTCAGAAATTTCTCGACAGCCTGGACTCTAACAGTGAGGAATACAACCGTCGCTTCCATCAGCTGGAACGCTGGCGGGACCGCCTGATCAATGAAGGGCATGATGTGCTGACAGAGTATCTGGAAAAATACCCTGAAGCGGACCATCAACATATCCGCCAGCTAGTACGAAATGCCCAGAAAGAAGCCTCACAGGACAAGTCTCCTGCTGCCTCCAGAAAACTATTCAAATATTTAAGAGAAGTGGACGCAGAGCACTGATCATATACCTCAACAGGGCGCCTGCTGGCGCCCTGTTATTCCAGAGCAGCGGGGTTATCAGTGAAGATCCCGTCAACTTCCCAACTCTTTAACTGCTCTGCCAAGTCCTTATCATTGACGGTATAACAATACAGTTCGTAGCCTGCCGCTTTGATTGCACGAGCTTTTTCCTCTTTCAGCTTTCTGGCATTCAAATGAATGGTTATCGCATCTACCTGCCTGGCCTTATGCTTCCAGTTTCTCGGTAAGGATTCAAAAAGGCAGCCAATGCTGCTCGCTGCCCTCGCTCGATATAAAACCAGTGCTTTATGGTCAAAACTGGAAACCAGTAACTGCTCATCAGGAAAGTCTACAGCCTCCAGTGCTGTAACCACTTCCTCCACCAGAAGTTTCAAATCACAACGATTAGGCTTCAACTCAAGATTCAGACCCAGATTCAATTTTTTAATCAAAGCCAATGCTTCAAACAATGTGGGTATTTTTTCACCTGCGAACGCCTCTGAGAACCAGCTCCCGGCATCCAGCACAGAAAGCTCATCAAGCGTCTTCTTTTTCAAATACCCCTGCCCTGAAGTTGTTCTGCTGATTCTGGGATCATGAAACATGACGGCAGTACCATCCCCTGACAGGGTCACATCCAACTCTATCCATCTCAGCTTAAGCTCCGCAGCCTTCTGGATACCTGACAATGTATTTTCCGGAGCCAGTGAAGCCACTCCCCGATGCCCAATGACTGAATCCATGAACATACTCTTTCCCCCTCCAAGTCCGCTGAATCACTCGTCTACTATTATCCTTTTATTTTTATGACAGGAAACTGTTTGTTTAGAGGAAGGATTAAGTATGCAAGATGTTCTTCTCAGTATTGATGTGGGTACTGCAAGCCTTCGAAGCGCCCTGGTCAATCCTATGGGCGAGATACTGGCTAAAGACATCCGAGCTCTTAAACTCTGGCAGTCTCCTGGCCGGATGGAGCAATCTTCCGATGATATCTACAACTGTCTGATCAGCTCAGTTGGACACCTGATTGCCCAATACCACTCATCAGTGACTATTCAAGGCATTGGCATTGATGCAACAGCCTCCCAGGTACTACTCAATCATGAGCTACAGCCTCTCTATCTTCCCGACAATCCAGAAGCCAATATCCTCGGCTGGATGGATCACCGCGCCCAAAGGCAGTCAACGCTGATTAACGAACGGTTCAAACAAGTAGCTGATAAGCTCACTCCCAGTAAACAAATTCCTGAGATGTGTCTTTCTAAAATGCTCTGGCTTGAGCAAACTCATCCTGAACTCTGGTCAAAATGCGGTTTAATCCTTGATCTGTATGATTTTCTGAGCTGGAAACTAACAGGTATACTCACCCGAACCCCTTGCTCCATGGTGACTCGAGAATCAACAGAGGTACTGGATATTCTTGGAATTAACAACCACGACTTGATGCAAGGAGAGATGTTACCAATAGGAGCTCCTATTCCAGGAGGCTTGAAAGCATCTTCAGCCAATGCATTAGGATTGACCGTTGGCACACCTGTAGCAACCGGCATTGTTGACGGACTCGGTGGCAGTCTTGCTGTACTTGGCTCCACGGACTCAAAGGATACTCTGAACAGTCTGGAAAACAGACTCAGTATGATAGTAGGCACCTCAACCATCTATATTGCAAATAGTCGTACAGCCAAAACGATTGAGGGTGCCTGGGGACCCATACCTTCAGTGCTTGAAGGCTTTTATCATAACATTGTCGGACAATCTGCTGCGGGGGCACTGATCGATCACTTGATTATCAGCCACCCGGCATACCCTCATGCCAGAGACGAAGCTCAAGATAACCAGATTACGGTTGTCGCTCATCTCAATAACATCCTGAATAACATGGTTGATGCGCCTCATAATCTGCCCTATTTAACACACGACATTCATCTTTTACCCTATTTCGCTGGCAACCGCTGCCCGAGAATGGACATGAGCCTACGAGGCATGATCGTTGGACTGGAGCTGGATAAAAGCATTGAAAACCTGGCGCTTTCATATCTGGCCTGCATCCAGGCTATTGCCTTGGGGGCCCGACACAACATAGAACTGCTTACCCGGCACGGTTACTCCTTTTCCGAACTTCGCCCCTGCGGCGGATTAGCAAAAAATCCGCTGTTTGTTCAGGAACACGTCAACGTCATAGGCATTCCAGCAAAAATGCCAGAAGAACCAGACGCCATGCTTCTTTCAGGAGCTTTAGTCGCATCAGTAGCATCCGGTGTACATTTGTCTATGGAAAAAGCCATGCAAGCCATGAGCCGCCAGAAAGGAGTGGTAAAACCCAATACATCACTGATGGATTTCTATCACAAAAAATACAGGGTTTTTCTTGAGCTTTATGAGGATCAGGAGAAGTACAGGAAGATAATGAATCAATAGTTCAGATACAAAAAAGCCTGACTTAATAGCCAGGCTTTTTAAAAGTGGGGTGGACGATGGGGTTCGAACCCACGACCACCGGAATCACAATCCGGGGCTCTACCAACTGAGCTACGCCCACCACTTCTTTGTTTCGGGGAAGAGAAGTCATCCCTGAAGACGCGGCTGATTATAAGGAAAGCCGGCCTCCTTGCAAGCAAAAAATAGTACTTCAGGTAAAAACCGAAGTCTTTTTGCATCCCTGTACATTACATTTCACCAATGGGCAAAATCGTTCTACCCAATTGTTCGTTAATCACCTCAGCCATAGCCAGGTAGATCGCACTGGCTCCACAAACAATGCCTTCCCAGCCCGCAAAGTGACCTATAGCGGTTGAGCCCGTAAAGTCTCTGGCTGCCAGCAGGAAGAAAAGCACAGCCAAAGACAGAAAGACAAACTGAAGAACCCGGTTGGTTTTCAGTGTTCCAAAGAACATCAACGCGGTAAAAATCCCCCAGAGCAGCAAATACCAGCCCATGTAGCCAACTGGCGTTGGCTCGCCAATACCCTGCTCAGGAAAAACCAGCAGAAGTACCAGACTGATCCAGAACAACCCATAGGAAGTAAAGGCAGTCAGACCAAAAGTATTTCCCTTTTTAAACTCGAGAATCCCTGCAATCACCTGAGCCGCACCTTCATACGCCAACCCCATGGCAAGAATCATGGCAGTCAGTGGATAGAAGCCGGCATTATGGATATTCAGCAAAACAGTCGTCATGCCAAACCCCATCAGCCCCAGTGGAGCAGGATTGGCATAAACCGGTTGGGCACTCAGCGTATCAGCTTGTGTATTCATCTTTTTGCACTTTGAGTTTATGAAAGACAGACTCAATACACACTAGTACCCCGTCCTGAGCCACATGATAGGTGAGCAACGCTTATCCTGTTAACTCCGAGACAGTAATGACGGAGTTATCATGACCATCAAATATCATGTTCGGCTCAGTGAGGACGAACGATCAACG
>NZ_JBPCXO010000020.1:0-1836 GCF_051008435.1 Endozoicomonas sp.
TCTTGCTTCTTGCTTCTTGCTTCCTGCTTCCTGCTTCGGAAACAACTGAAGTACAAATCAGGTGAGGATGTTTATATGTTTTCAAGATTTTCCCGGGCACTGCTCCTGTGTACAAGTTTTCTTGTGAACAACACTGCGCTGGGTCTTGTCTATCACGGTGCCGGTGAGGGTAAGAGTGGAGAACGTTCTATTATCTTCGGGCAGGTACCTAACAACGTAGAACAACGAGTGATTCTTACAATCTGCGCTGATTCGGAGAGTGAAGAGATCAACATTCCTGATCTGCAAGCTGGTCCTTTCAGGATTGTTACTAATCCATCCGGGCCACTCTCTGCAGAAAGTTGTGCTTCCGTTGTGATTGCCTATCAGGGAACTGGAAACACAGATAGCTGCGTTTATGCTTATCATGAGAGTGAGATGACGGTTAATAATGATGCCATCAGATTATCAGGCATCACTGTCTCTCCTGGATACTGGAAAACTCTGCAGGATTATTCTGGCTGGCGGTACGCCGGAAGCCTCGAACAACCCCAGGGGCCTTATATGATTTCAGCCTCAAACGATAAGCTGTTATGGCTGAACAGGAAAGTCCCCTCAAAAACATACGGTTTTACTGATTACCGCCTCAATCAAACTACTGGTGACTTTTATTATCGATTTAACCGGTTGAATGCTGATCACCTGGAACCTTATGCCGATGTATTATCCAGCTTTGGACTGTCAGACCTCAACGATGGTATCTCTCTTATTAATGCAGGGGATGAGCAGGATGATTTTTTTGCTGGCGTTCAGTCTAATGGCTTTGTACTGACCTACAATATGTCTATCAGTAGCCCTCCCTCTTCTGTCGCTGATCCATTGGCTCCTTTATCCGCTGACTACTGGGTTCAGCAAGGTTTTGGCGGGAGTCCAAGACCGGGAGAGCTGGGTGGGTTATGCCTGATTAATGGTACTTGCATTGGCCTGTCTCCGGGGAGTAATGCCGTTGCTACAGATCATTGCCCCTGCGAATTTAATTATCCCAGTAAGGGTGAAAGTATTGCGGTGTCGCCTACTGGCAACTGCCTGGTGGTTGCTAACCCTCTTTATGATGAAATAAACACACTGCTCAGAAGTAAAGAAAATCCAGCCATTTTTGACCGGTCGTTTTTTAATGAAGTGGGAGGTAAGTCATTAATCGGAAAAAGACCGGAAATTGTCGCCATTGATAATACCGGCAGGGTTCTGATCGTTAACAAAAATTCAAATACAGCGATCCTGTGTTCATTACAGGAAGACCAGGATGAGTGTGAACTGACAGACTGTAGGGAGCAATGCCAGCCAGAGTACGCTTCAGTCACCAGTGCCGGTTTTCTGGAAGATAGTAATGGCTCCTTTTTTGTCACTAACGCTATGGATCATCGGATTCATGTCTTCGATGCCGGGGCAGCGAATTATACCGCTGGCCAGAATCCCAGGCACAGTGCGGCATCGTAAAAGCTGTAGCTCACCCTACAAAACCCATAGTTGCTCTGCTTTATCGCAACCCTGGACGAATGTACCTTTTACACTGGAATGGTTCGGAGTTTGAAGAAATTGTTCGTTTTGATGAACAGAAACTCGCCAGTTTTAAGCAACCCTCAGATGCTGTTTTTCTGAGCAGCGGAGAACATGATAATCTCTTTGTTGCTCTGGAAGGGTCGCAACAAATTGCCCGTTTTCAGGCTTTCCCTGATAATCATGAATTACCGAAAGGTCTGTTTGAGACCAGTATGAATCAGAGCTCGTATAGCAATTCCTCCTGCCTTTCATTGAACCATACCCTTACCCAGCTCTGTACTTACGGCAATCCTTCAG
>NZ_JBPCXO010000021.1:0-2429 GCF_051008435.1 Endozoicomonas sp.
AAATATGCAGCCGATTTTAAAGAAAATATGACTATTCAGTTTGATAAGCTTCTACCCAGATGGAACTACACTGCCACTCCTGAGGCAGGGTGAAGTCAGGAAGTTATTTTTAGACAAATCCTTAGCACTCTTAAATCTTGTAAACCATTGTCCTCTTGGATCACCCTTTACCCTGACGAAATTGTCTTCCTCGTTTGGGGTGAGGAGTCTAGAATCTACCTGCCTTTGTTGTATCCCTTGAGAAAAAGTGTAATAGAAGCCGTATAATGTTACCTGTGCCATAATTCCACCTACTGTAAAATCACTAACCTTCTTTTGAAGCTGGCTCGAATCCCATACTTTCCAGAAAGCCAATTAATGTACACATCACGTCATCACTGACAAAAGCGGTACTGTTTGGAACCACATGTTTTTCGGCTACTACTCGAACTCCTGCTAGCACCATACGGCGATACTTAGGCTCTGAGTGACTGTCGATGTGAGCCATCAGTTCAGGCAATAGACGCAAAAACTCTTCCGGTGTTCTTTCTGCTTGCTTTTGTTGGGGCTGGGTGTTGAATATGTGCTTTGACGTAAGGTCTGGCTTATCTGGCTTGTCTGACTTGGACAGTTCACGTTTGGATGAATTGGCTAATGAGACGATCTGGCGTATGAGGTCCAGCTCGATATTATCAAAATGGCTCAACAGATCTGGGCCATCCAGAGACTTCACCAAATACAGGAAAGCAATGGAATACAGCTGTTCTTCTGAGGCTTTATTCACGGTATCAGACACTTCGTGTCTTGCCTCAGCCATTTTCCGGATCTCGTCACGAAAATAAGTAGACGGCATTCTTGCTTCAACACATCCAGGAATCTTTTTACTTAGAGACTCTACGGTTGTTTTAATGTCCATACACACTCTTGTCGGCGGCTGTAAAGTAATCGCCTTCCATATACTGAGAACTTTGTTTACATTTTAAATATCAGAGCCACATCTAGTGTTGAGGCATCTTTTACTCAGGGTTAGATGTTCGGTTTGTCGTTTTGAAAGATCACTGGAATGGATTTCAGTTTATGCAAAGAACACCCAGAACAATAAAGCTCGTTCCCTTAACTTCCCTCGATGTTGAATCCCAATTAAAAGTCAGGTCGATCAGAAATGAAGACAATGTTCGCAAGTGGATGTATACCGACCATCAAATTAGTGTCAGTGAACATCTCGGATGGGTAAATAGTCTTAAATCAAACGATCAGCAGATAGTCTTTGTTGTGTTAGATGATGGTGTTACTCCGGTTGGCGTTGTTAGCGTCAATGCTATTGATTCACTACAGAACAGGGCTGACTGGGCGTACTATCTATCCGAATCAGTTCGGGGTGGTTTGGGTTCTGCTCTTGAGTACTTCTTTGTCGATTTCGTCTTTGAGACCATGGGTCTGGATAAATTGAATTGTGAGGTGATAGAGGGCAACGATTCTGTTGTGAAACTTCATGGTAAATTTCTCTTTAAGGATGAAGGTTTTAGAGCCTCTAATATCCAAAAGGATGGCACCAGAATAGGAATTCACTTGTTTGGGCTCACCAGAGAAGATTGGATGGGAGGAAGATCTGAAGTTTTTGCGAAACACTCGGGCGCTTTCAGTCGGTTCAATGTCTCTATCGATTGGACGCCGAATGAAAAGAGCACTGATGTGTTGGAGGACATTCAGAAAGCCAGAGCCAAGAATAATTTTAATTGGATGGGCGTGTTGAAGCTTGCCCTTCAGAAGTCACCTGAAGCGGCTGGAGATCTTGTCAAGGATATCCAGAAGATGGATTCTGAGATTTCGCAATTGACAGAAAAACTCATTCTCGACGACGCCGACGGCTAAACCAAATGGACAGGCTTCTATCCAGAGGCTTGTCCATTCTGTTCTCTGTGACTCTCATATCGTTTTTTAAATGCAAAGTAGGCATCTTGTAGTGCTGCTCTCCAGAGCCAGCGATAGGTTTTGTCTGTGCCCCAGCTTGCGTATCGTGCTTTCAAATCTTCTGTTCCTTCTGAACCATTCAACATTGGGAGATTATAAAGTTTGGCTTTTATGGTCAGAGTGCTTCAAGTCTTTCGACCTCACTGAAAAAGAAAGACACAGCGTCACTAAACCTTTCCTGAAAATAATGGAGTTTACCACCGACACTCACCCTGATCTCACCAAACCCGTTTGCGTCTGCTGGATATGCACCCTAATATTATGCCCAGCAAGTCCGTCAACAATCTAAAAACTGTCACAAGCAGGCTGATACGCAAAGAATTCAGCCAACACCTAAAGTCCTACTTCTGGGAGCCGGTTCTATGGACAAGAGCCTACTGCCTGATAACTGCCGGTGGTGCGCCTTTGGAGGTACTGAAGGAGTATATTCAGAATCAAGAAAGGCCGGAGAAGTGACAGCCCTCTACGGGCTGTTTGCT
>NZ_JBPCXO010000022.1:0-14120 GCF_051008435.1 Endozoicomonas sp.
CTGTGGATTAATTGGTTTACGCATGATTTTTGAAAATAACAGCCGGTAGTTGAAAACTTCAGTATCTATATTGGGCTACAAGCTATTATTTTCAAGGGTTGAGGGTTTTCGGACAGGCACTATTTACCAATCTCTTGGGGTTGACCTGGATCAATTAAAAAGCAGTTTTTGTTTTAATGAGAAGAATTGAATAGAAGGTTTATATTATATTCAGATATCTAAATTGTACCTGAATTCAAGTCATAAGTGCATAACCCATGACTTTTCTTGCATCTACTCCGGTTGATTCTTTAAATGCCTCGTAAGGTGTTTTGTAACCCAGGCATTTTCTGGGCCTATTGTTCAGTTTATCGACCGCAATAACGGCTTCTTTTTCTGTGACCTTAACCAGCTCCATCGACTTGGGAAAGTATTGTCTGAGCAGACCATTGGCATTCTCATTCTGACCTCTTTCCCATGAATGATAGGGTGTTGCGAAATAGCTGTCACAGCCCAAAATCTTTGCTATTGATTCATGCTCAACAAATTCTCTTCCATTGTCGTAAGTTATGGTCTTGATAAACTTCTTCAAAGGCTTGAGAGAGCTAACCATCAGCAGATTCCGGTCAACAAACCGAAGTGTCCGGTGCATCATTATCAGCGTGACGGTGCCATGGCCGGTGCTTCAGGTTGTCCGGTAACAGGGCATCTGCAGGGCAGTCAGGTCAACTTCTATCCAGATGATCGCTCAAAAGAAGGAGCTCCGGTTCCCAAGCCCGATGTAGCTGAGCCACCTATGCCGATTGAAGAGAATGCCTGGTTGAAAGCTTACGACACAACCGATGAAGACAATTACTCTCAGGCAGGCAATCTGTTCCGAATGATGTCGGAAGAACAGAAAGTTCAGTTGGCTGAGAACATTGCCGGTGGCTTGAGTCAGGCGACAGACTCTGTACAACAACGCATGATTGAACACTTCACCCGTTGTGATGATGACTATGGTCGTCGTGTGGCAGAAGCGGTGAAAAAACAAGGTTAAGTTCGGTAGCAAGCCTGATTCTGAGTCATCAGGGTCAGGCTAGACTCCATCTGGGTCACTCTCGGAACTGGACCAGTAGCGTCCTCTTTCTCGATAAGCTTTTTCTTTGGCACTCATATGAGTCCTTGGCATCTCTTTTTCTCCTCGGTTGGTGGGTCTGAGAGATGCTGTTTCCTGATCGGAGGTTTCCTGTGTTGATGTTTCAGGTTCTTCCAACCTTAATTTTTTTCTGGGAATGGAGGCTCTGGAGATCGATTTGCCTGGGAAATGTTTTCCTCCTGTGACGGGGTGGGGGCGCTCTGAACCACTCTCTTCAGTACCTGTCTGACTGTTGTCGCTGGCAGAAAGGTCGGTGGACCGACTGTCCGTCCCACTATCATAATCTTTCCATTCATTGCCCGGAAGACAATCAACTCTGGGTTCATAACGATTCAGCCATTCTCTCCAGTCAATCGGATGACCGTTCGCAGTCAGAGTCAGCTTGCGCTCAACTATTACAGTATCCAGTAATAATCTCAGTTGATCCTGTTGTCGCATTGAGAGCTGGCTTTCAGCACCAAGAAATGCCCGTAAGTAGTGGGCGAAATACTCTGAATGCAGCATATCGCCTTCACCCACATTGAACTCGGTAGCCAGATCACACTCCTGGTTGTCGGACCACATGGCAGAATATGTGTGAGCGAACTGCCAGATAGAGCGATGAAAGCGACTGTTTTGAAAAATTCTTTCCTCCAGAGGTTGGGGCCTATAGTTCAGAAGTGCCGATTTCAGCGGATGCCAGTATTGAACGAACAGGCTTTTACCCAGGTCTTCAATTTGCTGGCTGGTGGTTGCAGGCTCGCCCAGAAGGTCTTTATTGATGGTACTGATCTTTAGTTCAAAAGAGTTGAAGAGGGTGAATGGATTGGTGTTGATCTTGATCTCACAGTCTGTAGTTCGATAAGCCCAAAGCGCCATCAGAAAGTATTTTTGCAAATCCGTTAATGGCGATGTTTCTGAAAAGGCGGTCTTGCAGAGTTGCAGCATCACTTCCACTTTTTCCGGGCGATCATGGGGTTGGAAAGACTGAATCATGGTCTTCAAACTTTCCTCCGTAACCACCTCGCGACTGACCTCCAGTTTTTTCAGGGCTGACAACAAGTATGTTACGGCAGGCCACAGCTTATCGGACATCAATTCATGAGGGGGAGGAGAAGGAATGTTTTCAATCTTCACGAAACGATCCGGTGCCAATAGCCAGCACTTCCAGCTCTGAGGAATCAGCATATTGCCATCCCTGTCTGTTTTCATGGCGCTTCGCCAGTCTTCGGGGAACTTGTAACACCACGCAAGCCATGGTGTTTTCCAGAACTTTTTCACTCTGGGCTTCAGGGAGTCGTGATAGATCGGCAGGGTGGAAGCTGGGCCCGTTTTACCGCGTGTTTGTCGAGATGAGACAGGGCGTGACTTTGTTTGCTTGGTTAATTCCAACAGGTGAGGTCTGGGTTGTTTTCCACCACCGGCAGGTTTGACAGGTCGCCGCTGCATATAGGCCTGTGGCTTTCCACGGCGACGAGACGAGGGAGGGTTGGCAGTGGTACCACTGCTGGCAGATGGGCGAACATTATCTGGACTAAACAACCGCTGTGAATCCATTCCAGCCTCATAAATTAATTTCCCTGAATCATTTTTGTTTGACCTTCACTTCTCTTGAGAGTTCCGGGCACTTTCTGGCTGAATGATGGTCAAAAACATCGATATTCAAAGGAATGAACGGTTATGCATGGAACTGGCCCCAGCCAGCCCTCCATTGACTGGAAGGATGCTTCCCGTCAGGTGATGGCTTTGCAACGAAAGAGAACGGCCCACGCTGGAGCTGGGTCTCTGTCTGTGCCAGTGAGTGGTCCCATCAAGAAAGTCCATGTTGACTCTCCTTACCTGCAGGCAGAAGTTCCCCATCCACGATTCCAGAGAACCGAATCATCTCGCTTTGTTGCTCCTTCAACGGCTCGAGTGGCTGAAGTCGAAAAGCCACTGGGTAAAGTGACCCATCTGTCGGATTCATCAGAGGCTGAATCGGATGAGCCCGAAGAAGAGATCATCGTGGAGCCTATGGTGGTTTCAATTGAAAAGGCTCGGCTGAGTGAATGGCGGGCACCTTCACCCTGTCCATCAGACTATGAACTCTTTTCACCCGTACCCCATTGGGAAGTGGACTCTGTGGAGTTTCGAGACGTTGAAAAAAGAACAGACTTTCAGGTTGCTTCAGCATCTCTACCGGAGGATCAGAAGGCGCTTTTGGGGGAAATGACCCAAGTGCTGGATAAAGCCAGACGATTTCCCATTGTTGATATTCATCAGACCACAGATTCCTTTCGGAAACGTTGTGATGCCGCTCGTAATGAGATGATTCAATGGCAGTTCAAAGAACTGGTGGAAGGTCATTTTCCAGGCAATACCGATTTTCATCAGCAGATGAAAGTGATGATGAAAGCAGAAGGCGCCAGACGTCTTAAATTCATTCGTTGCGATGACTGGTGTTTTTTCCTTCTGGCGCACTGGTTGATGAGTAAAAAGCTGAGCTCACAAGCTTCCCTTGTGAATCTTCAGATCAAGAAAGGAGACGACACAGTCACCAATCATTATCTATTACTGATGGCACCGGGTGATGAACCGATTTCTGGAATTGATGAACATGAAGTGTCAATCCAGCAGGGCAAGATGCCCAATAAAGCCTTCTGTGAAGCAATGGAGAAACAAGGCGTTGTCATTGTTGATCCCTCTCTTCAGCGAGTCGTACCTCTTAATGAAAAATCATTGTCTGATCATATGTGGATGCTTTGCAGTCAGTATGGTTATTGGATGACGGGCGATGCCACCCTCACTCTGGCAGAACAGTTTCAAAAAAATACAGGTTTGGGCAAAAAGGATCTCAGTCTGGCAAAACGTCAGACCAGAAGGTTGCTCCCGCTGGCCGTGTTGCTCTGGCATCACAGTCGGGATCTGTCGCTGAGCGGGTTGATGTGGCATCTCAAGAAAATGGAGTGTACGCCTTCTGATATCAGTCCAAATAAAATCAGTAAGTCGGTCGACTGGAGTGTCTGTGCCCTGCATTGCATACCAAAGCTCTTTGCCGGTTATGAAGCCGTTAAACATTTGGCTAAAACCTATAAGACCAATGACTTTGATGTCATGGCTTGTTATCGAAGTCGTACGGATGAGTATGTAGCCGCCCTGAGAAATCAGGCTGAAAAATATCTGCGAAGGGGACGTTCAGTCGATCAATGTCTGGAGGCCATGAGTACTCACGGTTTTTTTGGTGATTATGAGGGAGAAAGCCGGGATTCCAGAAGAAAGCCCTATCGGATACCAGCCATTGATGGAATTGATCCTAAATACTGGAATAAAAAAGATTGGAGAGGGACCGGTAAAACGCTTCTTAAAGCGATTGGAGTGGATATTAAAGCCTGCCGAAGAAGTGTCGGCAGTCGGATCGCTCAGTCCATAGAGGGTAGGGATCTTATTGATGGCACTGTGTCGATTATTTGTCAGGACTACCGCCACCTTTGGAATCGTCGACCTGAGATTAAATCTTCGATTAAGCAAGCCAAATCCAACATCCCTGCACTGGTCAGACATCTGATGCATGAGGAGCAGGTTAGCTTATCTGATAAACAGAGCACTAAAAAATCTTTTGTCTGGAAACCTTTGGATACGCTACAGGTCTGTCATGCCGAGTCAGAGCACTTTCGTCGGGCTCTCAAGGGTTTTATAACCCAGGGGTTTGAAGAGGGCCTTGATGTTAAATCCATGGCAGAAATCTTGAAGTCCACACAAGGCACGGTAGCTCTTAGTAATCACTCAAAAAGGCTGCTCTCGATAGAGTTGCCAGAAGTGGCCAGAGATTCCGGATGCACAGTCTGGTCAGAGGAGGCCCTGCGCAAGATTATTGCTGAAGAAGGTATCGAATGCCCGGAGGCAAAAACCTTGCTGACCAGAAGGTTGCAAAGGATGTTTGACAGGATTGATTGGGAGAAAAGTCCAGAAACGATTCTGGGGAACCTGAAAACAATGCTACCAAGACAACCTGAATTTCTGAATCTTGCCGGATTGCTCATTCAGGACTTTTCTCCGGACAGAGCCAAGGGGTGTACTGCCCAGTTTCTAAGATCTCTGATTTTTTATTCAGACTTTGAACCTCCTGAGAAGGTTTCTGACGCATTAGCGATCAATGCTTTGGATGAACTGGGGTTATATAGAACAGGCAGTGAAAGCTGGCGCAGAGAGGTTCTAAAACAAATCAAAAGTTATCTTAGAGAAGGTCATACACTGTCTTACATTGCCTACAAACTGAATAATGGTGATATATTTTTCAAACACGGTGCTACGCCTGCTATAGGCTGTGCAGGTCTGAAAGGAGACAGGTCCTGGAGTTATTCAAGGTTAAAGGACTTTATGGGCAGTAATGAAATGACAATCAGCGGGATGGTGATGAAGTATCCTAAGTCAGAGGACTGCCTTAACTTTGAAAGGAAGGTATACAGGCACAAGGGGGAATCAATGACTTTGGGTGAAGGCCGGGTTATCGACTGGATGTTGACCCCAAAATACGATACTCCCCATGAATCTCCCAGGCGGGTTGCCGAAGCCGCCCGAACTCTTAATATGTCGAGGGAAGACATCCGGGATTTCTTTTACAAACTCAAGCAATTCAAAATGCGGAAGATATCAAAACGCCCCCGCTTCCCACTGTCTATTCCACTGGAGGGGGGGCGAGCTGTCCGAAAGCGCCCTGCTGACACTGAGCTCCCTGTCAGTAAACAGACGAAGCTGGATGTTGATACATGATTACTGCTTCATCTTTTCTTTAAAATCATCGTAAACGCCTTCAAATCCACCTCTTTTACCCACTTCAAAGCCAAACCAGACTTTGTTAGCAAAGCGAGGGAAGTCTGCTTTCATGTAGGCATAATCCTGGCCAAAGGCCATTTCAAAATCCCGTGACAGGCCGACGATCACAACCAGAGCCAGAAAGATCATTGCCAGCAGCTTGTACATGCTTCATACCCTAATGAATTCGTTTCATCGATATTAGCAGAATGGTTTTTTATGCTCGATGCACAAATCTGAATTCGCATCTTAAAAATAATTATTAACTATTTCTTTTGCTTGATCGGCCTGGGATCGGCGTGAACGAAATATGAATAAGAATGATTGTGAGTCGCTGAATCTGAATGATGTATGAATCCGGTCATCATCTTACCTTGCTGAATGCTAATCCCTTTCTATATTCACGGCGCTGCAGCACTCGGAGATTGTTTCTTTAATCGTTTTGAGTGGGTCAACGTATGATAATCATGACACTGAAAAGTTTGTTTTCCTGGTGTTTTCTATCGGAATCAGAATGTTTGCTTCAGAGGTGTAAGTTAAACGGTTTCCCGCATTGGTTACGGCTGGCGGATTGGGTGCGATCTTTATGGCCTGAGCAAAAGTTCCGATGTTGTCTGGTGTGTATGGCACTGGTTCCCGTCGATAGCTGGGGCTTTGGCACCGTTTTTTCACATTTTCCTGTATTACCGGGCAGTGGCGGATCGACAGGTCTGCCGATTATTCGAGGCCAGCCTTTCGATCCGAGTCGAATGTTCAAACTGCCAGAACTTCCTGAGCCGACGGGTTTGGGCAGTATTCTTTTGCCACCGGACGATGATCAGGAAGTCGAAGAATATTCTCGGGAGGAAAAGTCACCATCAGTGACAATATTGATCAGGGATTCAGAATCTGTATGGGAACAAAAGCGTTCTGAGGACCGGGAGCGACTGGAGGCTTTCAAGGAAGAGGAAGTTCCCGTCAGAGAGCTTGATCTGGATTTAGAGGAGAGACACGACGATCCGTTGTTATCCGAAGTGGGGGGAAAGTCCAAAAGCTATGATCTCGGACAGGGTGACTGGTTGGATGATTCTGACAGCTTCAGGGAGCAGCAGGCTGCACTTGCCCAACAAGCCAGAAAGTTTCAGGAGAAACAGCAGCAGGCTGACAGGATAAAAGCTCCGTTTGAATCCCGCGATGAAAACCCAGACTTCAATCAGGAAACACTGGGAGCTCATGCCAGCACTGATCTGAATACAGAGTTTAAACCGGATACAAACTCTGTCTGGCAGGGGGAGCTGGATGGCATGGTTTTTCTTCCTGGCAACAAACCCGATGCAGAAGGGGGGTCGGGAGAATCTGGTCAGACGGGTGGCAATACCGATCCGAGCGCGCCCCCTCCTCAGGGTGGTATGAGTGAGCCTCCTCCGGATTATGATTCGGTTGTACAGGGCCAAGGCTATGTGTCTCCGCCTGCTTTGGCGCGACCCACTATTGTGGTGCGCAACGGTATCTTGGTGCATGAGCCAAGCATACCGGTAGCCGTTGATCTTCAGCAGGTCATGGCTGTGAATCCTGAACTGGCACAACAAAGGGATTTCCTGCAAAGAATGCCTCCTTCCATTGGGCAATTACAGAATCTGGGCACAAACCAGGGTGCGGTTATTGAAGCCACTCGAAAATTGGAAATCCCTATTGGTCTTACCAACAAGTTTTCCAAACTTCAGGAGTATCATCTGGATCTGATAATAGACAACAGTGGATCAATGAATGAGAGTGATACCGGGTTATCTACAACGCCGGGAGGCTATAACCAGTTGACACGGATGGAAGAGTTGAAGTGTCGGCTGAAGTCTATGGTGCCCTTATTGGCAGCCGTATCGACTCAGGGGATTACGGTGAGGTGTCTGAATGTCTATGAACCTCAATGCATCCCGGGAGAAATGCCGATTGCGGAAAAGGAGTGTGCGCTGAATTCTATTATCGAAAGTCTTCAACCCTGGGGAGGTACGCCACTCAATAAAGCGGTCAGGGATAGCTTTGAATCGGCAAGAAGGAAGCGCCAACAGACGGTTGCTTATATCTTCACGGATGGAGAACCTTCTGATTATGGTGAAGGTGCGTCAGGGGCCAAAGGGTTCATAAAATCCGTACAGAAAATACGTCGTCAGGAGCCTGCGGATTTTTACCCGATAGGCATGATGGCCTGTACCGATAAAAAGAGCTGCATTAAATGGATGAACTGGCTGGATAATCATCGTGAGCTTGGGCGTATTCAGGTCATGGATGATTATTTTTCCGAACGTAAAGAAGTTTACGATCAGCATGGAGGGGTTATTCCATACACCTTGGGTTTGTATATGGCGGCCAGTCTCCTGGGGCCTGTTGATCAGATGCTGGATAATCTGGATGAGAGCGAAATCTTCCGCAAGCATGAAGTTGAGGAACTCATGGGTTTTCGGATCAGTCAGGAAGAGTATCGGCGCTATTATCAGGGGGCGGTTGAAGCCAGAAGTAACAGAAAAACCTGGGGAAGGGGGCAGCATCCGGTGGAAGAGTTGAACAGGGAACCCCTGGAATTGATGGGGCAACGTTTATATCGGGTCATCGATGGTTTTACGATATCGGATACAGACTCTGATGATGACTTTGCCATGGATGTAGATGATCCACCTATGCCCAATGTTGAACAATGCCCTTGTGTGATTCTATAACTGCATATCTCCCTCACAGGAGTGAGGGAGATACATTTCATCAGTTTTGTGAGCGATAGAATTCCAGAGCGGCTGCCGCTCCGTTTTTATCAGACCCTAATACTGATTGCAGGGCACCCAGAAAGTTCAGAACATTGGTCTGGTTGGCGCTGCAGCCCATCAGACCAATACGCCAAACCTTGCCAGCCAGGTCACCAAGACCTGCACCAATCTCCAGATTGTATTTTGACAGCAGTTCACTTCTTACCAGGGCGTCGTCTACGCCATCGGGAATCTTGACGGCATTCAGCTGGCTAAGGCGTTCATTTTCAGGAACCACCAGTTCCAGCCCCATAGCTTCAAGGCCTGTCGCCAGTGCGTTATGGTGAAGCTTATGTCGGCCCCAGGCGTTCTCGATGCCTTCTTCCTGCAGAATAACCAGAGCTTCATGGACGGCGTACATGGCATTAACAGGAGCAGTATGGTGATAAGCCCGCTTGGCGCCCTTACCCCAATAACCCATGATCAGATTCATATCCAGAAACCAGCTCTGAACCTTGTGCTTACGGCTGGAGATTTTCTCCACCGCCTTTTCACTGAAGCTGATCGGAGAAATACCCGGTACGCAGGAGAGACATTTCTGGGTGCCAGAATAAATAGCGTCGATACCCCAGGCATCCACTTCCAGTTCAGATCCACCCAGAGAGGTCACGGCATCAACAATGGTCAGGCAGTTATATTCTCCAGCCAGACGGCAGAGTGTTTCTGCATCAGAGCGTGCACCGGTAGAGGTTTCAGCATGAACAAAGGCCAGGATTTTACTGTCCGGATGAGCCTGTAGTGTCTTTTCAACTTCAGCAACATCAACAGCACGCCCCCATTCACCTTGAACAATGACGGGTTCACCACCTGCACGCTCGACGTTCTCTTTCATGCGACCACCGAAGACACCGTTGATGCATACAATTACTTTGTCGCCTGGTTCTACCAGATTGACAAAACAGGCTTCCATTCCAGCGGAGCCGGGTGCTGAAATGGGCAGTGTCAGGGCATTTTTGGTTCTGAAAGCGTATTGAAGCAGCTCTTTAACCTCATCCATCATCCGGACAAACTCAGGGTCAAGATGTCCGATCGTTGGGCTAGACAGCGCTTGCGTAATTCGAGGGTATACGTCAGAAGGACCGGGACCCATCAGGGTTCTTTTGGGTGGGTGGAATGATTGAATGGTCATATCTTGTTCTGCTGTTATTGACCGTTTGGTCAGGTTTGTGACAATGGCGCTCTTATGTATTACACATTTTATCGATAAGTATCAATGTTCAATTTCACTCGAGCACTGTATACACTTTCGACAAACAGTTGCCAGATACATGGAGTGGTCATGAAGCCAGAACGTTATGACGTCATCTTTGAGCGTGCTTGTGAACGCAAGGGGGGAGAGGCGGCCGTTGAATCATTGCTGGAAAATCCCCTTCACAGCGATCAATTGAAAGGCATTCCGGATGACCGTTACCTTGCGGAGCTGACTCGAAAGGTTTTTCAGAGTGGGTTTGTCTGGAGGATTGTGGATCAGAAATGGCCTGATTTTGAAGAGGTCTTCTGGGGCTTTGATATAGAAAAGTTGTTGATGATGCCCGATGACATGCTGGAGCGGAAAGCCACTGATCCTAAAATCATCCGGCACCTAAAGAAAGTTTGGAGTATCAGGGAAAATGCCATGATGATCCACGATGTACAGCAACGTGAAGGCAGCTTTGCTGAGTTTGTCGCGGACTGGCCTGAAGATAATATTATTGGACTCTGGAGTTATCTGAAAAAGCACGGCAGCCGTCTGGGAGGGAATACCGGTCCTTATGCTCTGAGAACGGTTGGCAAAGATACCTTTCTTATGACCCGTGATGTAGAAGGTTATTTCCGGGCCATGAAAATCATTGAAGGCAGTACGACCAGCCAGAAAAGTCAGAAAGCGATTCAGACATTCTTTAATCAACTCAGAGAGAGCAGTGGTCGATCCCTGACCGAACTCAGTCGCATACTGGCTTTTGGGGTGGGCGATAATCATATTCAGGCGCTGGAAGATATGGCTCACTGAATGCAATAAAGGCCGTATTTGTCACCCGCAATTTTCAGACCTTCATCCAGGCATTCCTGGGGTGCCTGCAAAGCCTGATAATGAAACGCCGTATCATCCGGAATACGCATCCGGGTAATCAAGAGGTTATGAAGAGTGTCATAGCCAACATATTCATGATCTTGTGGAACATAATCTTTCCAGTAGTCATCTTCTCCCCCTTGGCAAAGGTAGAACCCTGATGTTCTGAAATAGATGGGGGCTAAACCGGATAATTGCAGGGGTTGATTGGCAGTGGCTATGTATTTGTAGCTGCCCCCGACACTGGCACATTCAGAGTGTTCGGCAGGAAGGTGGTCGACGTTGTAGTTACCAAGCATTCTGCCAATGTAAAAACTGTATTGAAGGAGTGACGTCCAAGTGCTTCGGCATATCAGTTGACCGTTATAGTTGACCAGACCCTGGTTGACATCGCAGACCTCAAAAGTGGGCATGATAGTTCTTATTTTTTTCTTGCTGACGGACTCACACTCGGCCTCTATCAATCCAGTCTCTCTGGTTAGATAAGTCCTTTTAAAGTCACAGGTTTCCGGTATATCACTGGCATGGTTGAGAGCAGGAGACTGCCAGTTATAGAAGGGTATCCAGCTAGAAGGTCTGTACCAGGCACCCTCACTGTCAGCATGGTCCAATTTGAGTGATTCTATGAACTGTGATGCCGTCACTCTCTGACCCGGTTTAAGAACCAGTTTGTTACCTGCCAGCTGTATATCGAACCCTTTTTCAACGTAGTGGCATGTATTTTCTAAACTACTACTGCCGTAAGTGATGACTTTGCCTTTTGCCACAGTGGACACTTTAATGTCTTGCCCTTTTTGCTTGTTGGCTTTTCTGAGCTGAATTTCATGCAAATAACTGCCCCGTGGATGAGCAGAATTGCCTGTCATACAGGTTGAGTTGGCACTGGCTTCAGCGATCATAGCCATAAGAAAAACAAGAACAAAGCTTAAGGAAAAGAGCTTCATAGAGGGGCCTGCCAAGTAAATGTTTGACAGTATAGTCAGCGAAAAAAGAACGCTGATTTATTTTCTAAGGGCTGAGGCGTTGTTGTCAGATTATCGGTTAAACATTTAAAGGAGATAGCTTATGCAAACAGAGGTTGGACTTCGTTTATTGGAACACAAAAAGCTGGAGATAAGTAAGTTTTCCAGTTGCAAAAAAATAATTATTTAACATAAAAATTTATATGTTAAGTAATTGATTTAAATCAACCGCCTTCTCTTTTTATCCCCTATAAAATCGCTTTAAAAGTATACCTGAATGGCATGTTCACAACTCCCTCGTGAATGGCCAACTTTCGGCTGACTGAATAATTATACGTCTTGTGAAGTTTGTCAGACTCCCTGGAGAGTTTCGGAACTTCTGCCAGGACACACTATACAGCCGCAGTTTCAGGCTTCACTGGATAGCGGGAAATATCAATGAAAAGCTGGCTTGAAAGCACTCTGTTTTCGCCCATGAAACGGCGAAATTTTATGAAGTGGGGTTCTGCTGTAGGCGGAGCCGCTGCTGTATTGGGGTCAGGGCTACCCCTGAAATCCATCGCTCGGGTTAATCCCGAAAAAGCGGCAGACAAGGTCACCAAAACAACCTGGTCTGCCTGTATGGTGAACTGTGGCAGCCGTTGTGCTCTCCAGGTACACACCCAGAATGGCATGATTACCCGGGTTGAATCGGACACAACCGGTGATGACCAGACTTTTGGTCAGCATCAGATTCGTGCCTGTTTGCGTGGTCGTTCCATCAAACATCGAGTTTACAATCCTGATCGTCTGAAGTACCCCATGAAGCGGGTAGGCAAAAGGGGTGAAGGTCGTTTTGAACGGATCAGCTGGGACGAAGCGCTGGATCTCATGTCCGAAAAGTTGAAGTACACCATTGACCATTATGGCAATGACTCCATCTTTTTTACTTACGGTTCAGGAACCCAGGGCTATCGAACGGATGGTCAGCATGCCATGAAGCGCTTCATGAACATGGTGGGAGGCTACCTGAGTTACTACGGGAACTACAGCTGGGGCCAGATTCAGTTTGCTCTGCCATTTACCTATGGCTCCATTAAACCTTCGGCCTTTGGTAGTTACACCTCTGAAATTGAAAGTGCCAATCTGCTGGTGATGTTCGGTTATAACCCGGCAGAAACCCGAATGAGTGGTGGTGGTGAAATTTACGAACACGCTCAGGCTACCCGTAAGAGCAAAGCTCGCACGATCATCATTGATCCTCGCTATACCGATACCATGCTGGGTAAGGAAGATGAGTGGATTCCCATTCGTCCCGGTACGGATGCAGCGCTGGTAGAAGGCATCGCTCATGTGCTGATTACCCAGAATCTTGTGGATCAGGCATTTCTGGATAAATACTGCCAGGGCTTCGATGAGAAAAGTCTGCCAGCCAGTGCACCAAAAAATGGTCATTACAAGGCTCATATCCTGGGCCAGGGCCCCGACGGCACTGAGAAAACCCCTGAGTGGGCTGCAGCGATTACTGGTATTCCAGCGCGCAAGATTATTCAGCTGGCCCGTGAAATTGGTACGGCCAAACCGGCCTACATTGTCCAGGGTACAGGTATCCAGCGTCAGGCCAACGGTGAGCAGAGTGCAAGAGCAATCGTTATGCTGCCGATTCTGACTGGAAATATTGGTCTGCAGGGCACACATACCGGCGATATGCCAGCCAACTTTGGCTATCCGGTGCCGACTCTGCCAGTGGGTTCTAACCCGGTTAACGTGTAGATCCCATTCTTCAAATGGACTGATGCCATTACCCGCTCCAATGAAATGACCGACAAGACCGATGGACTGCAGGGGGGAGAAAAGCTCAATAATCCCATCAAGTTCATGATCTGTTACGCCGGTAATATGTTGAATCAGCATTCTCAGATCAACAAAACCCGCGCCATCCTGGAAGATGAAAAACTGTGTGAATACATCGTGGTGGTTGATAACCATATGACACCCAGTGCGCGTATGGCTGATCTGCTTCTGCCTGATGTAACGACTTTGGAAAACACAGAAGTCAGCTCTGATGGTTATGCTTCTGGTTCCATGGGCGCTGTAGTGCCATTGGTGCCAGCGATCAAACCTATGTACGAATGCCGAAGTGCCTACAACATTTGTACGGGTCTGGCTGAACGCTTTGGTATCAAAGATCAGTACACCGAAGGAAGAACCCATGAAGAATGGGTGGAGTACCTTTATGCTGGTGCCCGTAAAAAAGATCCACAACTGCCTACTTTAGAAGCCCTGCGCGAGCGAGGGCCTTATAAGGTGACAGCCCCTGAAGACACCAGGGTAGCTCTGGCTGACTTCAATGTATAGGAATTTCAAAGCACAGGTAGAACACCTTTCGTCGTATAGTTTTGCCGGATTTTCCTGAGAAGCAGTCAGGCTGTTTTCCCTGATTCTAAAAAACATCAGTTTTACAGGTAATG
>NZ_JBPCXO010000023.1:0-3452 GCF_051008435.1 Endozoicomonas sp.
GTTTTGCACCGGGCGAGCAACTCACTTCTTATGACAACCGGAACTTCCTGGGCCTGAAGCTGTTTGCAAGCGCTGATGAGCAACCCTCGTTAAAAGAAGAATCGGATCGTTTGCTGGCAAAACTGGACAAGATTGCAGACGATCTGAGCCGCCAGGCGGCACGGATAACACGGGAGCATAATGACTATCGAAACAAACTGGCTGAATGCAACACAAAATAGAATGTGACCAACGTCGTGAAATAATGATCCAGCGACATAAAATCCTGACCGACTGGCAGCAGGAAAAAAAACGCCGTGAAGGTCAGATGATAGACTGTGGAGCCAGGCTTCAGCGTTGCCTTTCTGAATACAACGTCCGTGAATACAACAATCTGTACCAGAACTGTGAATGGAGTATGCCTGAGATTTGCCAGCTTCAGCCAGTTTGTCAGCAAGAGCACCAGCAATGGCGCAGTCAGCACCAAGTTTGGATGGCAGAGGCAAAAATCTGGGAGCCAGCCTGCGAGAAGAGCAATAAAGCTTTTGTGCAGTGGGGGCAGCGTTGCAAGCCTATTCAGCAACAGGCGCTGACACTGGATGATTGCCGTAACTGCTCATTTTTTGTAGGCGAATTTTAGAGTCGATTGGCAACAGTCCAGTAAAACCAGAGGTGCCATTCTCGAAGTCGGTACTTTTGCCTACAAAAAATGAGCAGTTACTGATTGCCAGCCCCAGTCAAAAGCACTGGATCATCAAATGGAACGCTGTAAGGCACTGGCGAATGAGTGGGAAAGACTCAAGGCTGGCTTTGAACAGGAAAAACAGGCGATTAATGAAGATAGAAGGGAGACTAATGAGGCACTTGTAGAGCTTGGAGAACGCTATAGAGAACAAATTAATGCACTGGCTCAGGAAGATGCGTTTGATTGGGATGATGAAGATTGGGATATTGATGAGAACGAGGGGTTTGAAAACCCACCTGCAACGGATAAAACGGAATCCGATACCGATCTTCTCTTCACTGCCCTGGAAACCCTCGGCCGAGGCGAAGACCCGCTCACTCAGGGCATTGAACAAACCACCGAAAACCTGGTCAGAATCTCCTACCAGCATTTTCCTCAAGGAACAGAACAGGTTCTCAATGCGCTAAGCCATATCGATAGCGCCATGGATGCGGTGGTGGAGTTTATCGACGACAGCACCGGCAACCGGGGCAGTGCCGTCTGGCAGCAACTGGACGAACCGACTCAGGCTCGTATACTGGGGGCCGGGAAGGTGCTGTCGGTGTTGGTGCCGGTTGCTAAGGTAAAGGGGCTGGCAGAGCTGGCCAGGGTGCCATCACCTGCTTTGAAGAAAGATGGCTGGCATCCGGTCAGTGTAGAAGCTCGGCATAAGGAATGGCAGGAGCATTATGGGGGGCGGGAGGATCATGAGTATCAAGGGATCAGTGGCTATGTTCCGGCACCTGAGAACCTGAGGGCTTTTCCTGAAGCGACTTTATCTGATAGGAAAACTCCGGTACAAGGTGGTGGAGAGCTACGGAAACGCTGGAAAGATAAAAAAGGGAATATCTATGAATGGGATAGTCGACATGGAAGAATTGAAAAATATGATAAGTGGGGTCATCATCTAGGTGAATTTGACCCTGAGAGCAGTCAGCAGCTTAGTAAACCCAATAGATCAAGAAGAGTAGAACCCTAAGCATGAGATTTTGGATCACATACTTTCACAGGCAGTCAGGAAAATTTACCAATAAAATTCCGCTGGATGGTATCCCCTTGTCAAAACTGAAAGAGCTATTTGGCATACCACCTCAGAATCCGATGTACGACGCATACCCAATCAATAGCTCAGAAAAGATACACTTTTTTGAGCTATTCTACGGCGTTGAATTCAATTTTCAAAAATACAATTATTACGTCGAAACATTCAGTGAATCAAAATAAGTAGTTTGTTGGTTTATCATGTGCTGCTTTTATGCTGGCGGATCATGACTCGTTCCCACGCTCCAGCGTGGGAATGCATACCTGAACTCACCACAACCAATCTACTTCTAACAAACCTTCACTACCCAGGTCATTCCTTGCGCTGAAATAACGCCAGTGTTCTGCCCTATCACATAACCACGACTCACCGGGGTTTGATGAATATATTCCACTTTCTGTTTCATCATGCTTTCACCCTGGATTAACTCAGGATGTACACCTTACTGCCAGAACGGATAAGCCCTGTCGTTTTTGTGCGTTTTTTACTATGAAAATGCCGCTATTTCGGGCTCTGTAGTCATTTTGATGGTTCGGGGTGATCGGCATTTCCGGCTCATGGCTGTTTCCGGCTCATGGCTGTTTAATTCCGAGTGCTCTGCCAGTTACGTATGCATTCCCACGCAGGAGCGTGGGAACGAGTCAATAATATTCACGGATATAAACAGATGCCTGTCTGTGTTCAACCGAGAAGATAATAGCTAACGAGAAGTAAGGTCGAGCCTTTCTGCGTTCCTATCGCATAAGGGCTTGCCCTTCCAGCTTTTCAGTATTTCGCCATGGAAATTTATTGGCTACCTTGAGTGCACTTTGTTGTTTTGGAATCCTCGGGGTATGAACTGTACCAAGCAGTGGCTTTATCAAAAAAACCTGTTCTGCTTGCTGATAGGTTGGGTTATCTTGGTATTGTGCCTGTTCTCGTCCCAGACCACCTATGGGAAAGAATCTACGGAAAAAGATTCAGCCTTTCAGGTCTTATGTTCTTCCGTCATGAATTACCTGGCAGAAAGTCCACCGATCTGGGTGGATGCTTTCCGAGAAGTCGAGGCTGCAGGTAATCATTCCACAGAAGTTCTTGCCAGGCAGCTTGAAGACCTGATGGAACAATACCAGACCGATGAAAGCGTTTATGAGTATGTTGCCGTTCTGTACCTGTAGATCCTACCCGATCAGAAACTGAGCCGGGCTCGAATCCTGTTTGAGAAACTCAGTGCTACAGGTCTGCCGGCTCCAGCCAGTATTCAGAACTATCTTGAGGTGCTGAAGCGACAGGAACACTGGCTTCATGATGTATTGGAAGAGTTTCAGAACCAGTCCGTCATGGATTGGCCTCAACCTCATTACGAAGACTGGCTCCTGAACCAGCTGAAAGCGTTATGACAGATACAAGACGAAGGCATCTGGAATCTGGAGCAACAGTTTCAGAAAGATAATCACCGCCCCTTGACCGCTTTCTTATGTGCCCTGCTGATCATCCAGCAACCCTTCTCCCGCTGGCCAACAGCGGATCAGTTGCTGCTGAACTGGCAAAAGCAAGCCCCTGACGAGGAGGCCAGAATTCTTTTGTATCGCTCGCTCCTGCGAGATCGTTTTGCACCGGGCGAGCAACTCACTTCTTATGACAACCGGAACTTCCTGGGCCTGAAGCTGTTTGCAAGCGCTGATGAGCAACCCTCGTTAAAAGAAGAATCGGATCGTTTGCTGGCAA
>NZ_JBPCXO010000024.1:0-44202 GCF_051008435.1 Endozoicomonas sp.
GATTAAATAGGTCAACTATTCTCACGAATCCATCGAAGCTGTCTAGAACGCTCAAGACTGTCGACTCGTTCTACTGACTCTTCAATAGAGAGTATGCTCGAAAGCATAAGTCCGACAGGCTCCTAGCGGCCAATAGCACATATGTTCTAACCATTTTGGATATTTTTAAGGCAAATTCAGGTTATCTATTGGCAGATTGACTGCTTAAATAGCATACTCTAGAGGTTGCAAAGCCTATACAGTGATTACGGAGTGGCAAATGGAAAAAACCCAAACCCGTCTTTATCCTGAAGATCAGGCCAAGGTTGACCGCTTTCTCAGTACCGGTATCAATGCTAATGAGCGCAACCGCTTTAGACCTTTAAAACTGATGTTCTGGCTGGCACTGACTATTGTCATTCTCGGCGTTTTGAGTCGCCTGATAGGCGTCTTTATTCTGGGCTGATTTCAGCCCGGATCGCCACAGGGTGTGTTCTCAATCAGTTTTCCCCTTCTTTAAACAGCATTTTGGTAAGAGAGTTGGGCCCCTCAGACTGATTCAGAACACTCCTTTATAAAAATAGAGAGAATAAAGTGACTGATCAGCCTCATAAAATTGTGATTGTTGGAGGAGGTGCCGGAGGGCTCGGGTTAGCAACCAAACTGGGAAAGAAACTGGGTAAGAAAAAGAAAGCCCATATCACCCTGGTGGATGCTCGAAAGACGCATTTCTGGAAACCTCTTTTGCATGAAGTAGCCGCCGGCTCTCTGAATGCTTTTGAAGATGAACTCAGCTATCTGGCCCAGGCCAAGTGGAATCATTTCCACTTTTTGCCCGGTAGAATGTCCGGATTAGACAGAGACAACAAATCCATTACCCTCGCCCCCATCAATGATGAAACCGGTGAAGAGGTCGTTCCCGAGCGCAATCTGGAATACGATGATCTGGTAATCTGTGTAGGCAGCACCGCCAACGATTTTAACACCCCCGGCGCCGTCGACCATTGCCTTTTCCTGGATAACCGGGAAGAAGCCGAAAGAGTCCACACCACCCTTTTGAATCACTACCTCCATGCCCAGGCCTCCAGCGAAGAATCTCCTGAGTTAAATATTGCAATCATTGGGGCTGGTGCAACCGGTGTTGAATTGGCTGCAGAGCTTCACCATGCGGCAATTGAGCTGGCTCGATATGGTCTGGACGCCATCAAACCCAACAAAGTTAAAATAACCCTCATTGAGGGCAGTGATCGTATACTCCCAGTCTTGCCCATCCGTATAAGCAGCAGTGTTCATAAACAACTGCAAAAAATTGGCGTCGTGATTCAAACCAATCAACTGGTCAGTGAAATCACTCACAAAGGTTTGAATACTAAAAGCGGTGACTTCATTGCTTCTGATTTAAGTATCTGGGCGGCCGGCATCAAAGCTCCGGCCTTTCTGAAAGGCATTTCAGGCCTTGAAACCAACCGAATTAATCAGCTTCTGGTCAGACCCACATTGCAGACCACTCTGGACGACCACATCTACGCCCTGGGTGACTGCGCCAGCTGCACGCTGAAGGATAATAACGACGAGCCTATAACTATCCCACCCAGAGCCCAGGCAGCTCACCAGCAAGCCGAGCTGCTGGCTAAGAGCCTCATAGGAAATGTTCAGGAGGGTCAAGCGCCTTTAACCTTCACCTACAAGGATTATGGCTCTCTGATTTCCCTGAGCCGCTTTAGTGCAGTAGGCAATCTGATGGGAGCTATTACAGGAGGCGATATGATGGTGGAAGGTATGATGGCCAAAATGTTCTACATCAGCCTTTACCGAATGCATCAAGTAGCGCTGTTTGGACGATTCAAGACAGGTGCTCTTATTCTGAAAGACTTTATCGGGAAAACCACACGTCCCCATTTAAAGCTGCATTAATCCAGTTTCAGAAAGCAGAATGCAAAAAAGCCGGTTCAATGAACCGGCTTTTTTGTTGATATGGTGGGTCGTGTAGGATTCGAACCTACGACCAATTGGTTAAAAGCCAACTGCTCTACCAACTGAGCTAACGACCCGCTGCTTATTCAGACATTCAATCTGATCAAGCTTTACTCTTTTGAGCTTTCAAATTTTAATGGTGGGTCGTGTAGGATTCGAACCTACGACCAATTGGTTAAAAGCCAACTGCTCTACCAACTGAGCTAACGACCCACAATGCTTTAAGAACACGCAGTTCAAAAAACAGACTCTTGCTTAAGAGTCAGAAGATGGCTCCCTGAGCTGGACTCGAACCAGCGACCCAATGATTAACAGTCATTTGCTCTACCAACTGAGCTATCAGGGAATAAAGAATGGTGGGTCGTGTAGGATTCGAACCTACGACCAATTGGTTAAAAGCCAACTGCTCTACCAACTGAGCTAACGACCCACTGTGCTTGTCTGGATACGCGATCCAGAAAGCAAACTCTTGTTTAAGAGTTTAAATTGGCTCCCCGTTCACAACTCACTGCGAACCAGAGCGGCGCTAATATTACCCATACCTCACCACCTTGTAAAGCCTTCTAAAAAGCCTTTTTCATCAGTAAATACCGCATAACAGTGACAGGTCGCTCCCTTTATATGTCGCCCCTCATCGTGAAACCATGACCCAATGAAACCAGTGCCTGTTGAGCCAGCGGGATCGGTTACTTTTCGCTGTGCTGATTGTGAACATACTTTCGACGCCAAACCGACACGCACGGAATCTGCTCCGGAGCGTGCGCATCCTTTTCGCTATTTTTCAGACTGTCCGCATTGTG
Source organism: Endozoicomonas sp. (assembly GCF_051008435.1). Lineage (GTDB taxonomy): Bacteria > Pseudomonadota > Gammaproteobacteria > Pseudomonadales > Endozoicomonadaceae > Endozoicomonas_A. The sequence goes on from NZ_JBPCXO010000024.1 coordinate 2,754, forward strand.
AATCAGAATGCTCTCAGGTTCCCTGGCAAGTAGGTTTGTTTAATGCTCACCTGAAAGCCACTGGCCCCAAAACAGCTGCCGGAAAAGCAGCATCAGCCTCAAATCTGGCTGGGCACCCCACGCCAGAAGAAGCCAGAATTACCCGTTTTAATGCCATGAAGCATGGCGCGTCAGCAAAAACAGCCATGTATTTTCCTGCGCGTCCTGACAAGTATCCGCACTGCAAAACCTGCGATATAGATCGGGATTATTGCGCTGCCCAGGTTGCGTGTTTGAAGCGTTCGGATTTAATGCTCCGCTGTCTGGTGGCTATTGAATCTGGAGACCCAACAGCCCTTCAGGATCTGCATGCTATTAACCAGGCCAACTTCATGGCCATCATGCAAGACATGATGCAGGCTTTGATTTCTGATGGTGTCACCCTGCGCAGTCCAGTTTATGGGTTTGATAAAGAGGGCGGCTTCAATATTGGTCGTTATGTCGACCCTGAAACAGGGGAATGGATCACGGTTGAAGATGTCAAAGCTCACCCATTACTAAAACCCATGATGGATATGATCAGTCGCAACAACCTCTCTCTGGCTGATCTGAACATGACACCAAAAATTCAGGTAGACCAGGGAATACAGCAAGGACAGCTGCAGCAGGAAGAGGAAGAAAAAGAATCGGCGATTGAATACCGCGATCAAATGCAAAAGCAAGTCTCTGACCTGCGCTCCATGATCGGGCGCTCTCAGTTACGGGCAAAGCAGGACCCTGTATTGATAGAACATCAGCAGGAAGACGGTGACGAAGAACCCGAGGATATAGAAGCCGAGGTGCTGGATGAAAAATAAAAAAACGCAGTTGAAAGATTCCAGATTAGAAAGTTATACTGAAAATGCACTGGCAAAATCCAGTGTCGGGATTGGTACCCCGGTTTACTCAAAGGAGCACAAGTCGCTCTATCTCATTGCGGCTTTTTTTGTGCACAGCACCTGTATTTGCCTTTTTATGGTGGGTCGGGTGGGGCAGCCTTTTGGCTGGCCGGTATCCTTTGAGGCCGGTAGTACCAACCCCAGCCGATCCGCCTCCATCATGAGATTGGTACCTCTGGGAGGCGGTTTAGAAACCGACTCAAAGGAGGCCATGATGGCTAACAATATCCTCTCTCTAACCGGTATTCCTGTTGATACCTGCCCTCCTGATTACATACGAGATGCTGATGATATAGATGTCATCAATCAACTCTCTCAACAAGTGATCTCATTTCAAAGTGAAGTTGGCAACCTACATCAGTTCAGCCAGCTAATGGATGAGCATGGTGATGACGTTCTACAAGGCGTAGCTCAACAAATAGCCGTGTATATGCGCCACTTCGATACACGCCTGAATGAAATCGAATCGCTCGTAACAGAAGTGCGGGGAAGGCTGAATGGCTGAGCTTACCCGATTTGAAAAGCGTGCTTTGGAGAAGGACCGAGAGGTCCTTCGTATTCTTGACACGGGTCGTTATCGAGTAATGGCAGATGGAACGATCATTGATACCAATTGGCGATTAACTGGGAAAGAAAAAGCTATTGCGGTTCGAACGAGCGTGAGCGGTTACTTAATAACCAATCTGTCAACAGGGCTTGAAAAACCAAGACAGATAACAGTCTCTGTGCACAGAATAGTAGCATTAGCACTACTCCCCAAGCCAAAGGGTTACCGCCAAGTAAATCATAAAAATTGTAACAAACTAGACAACAGACTTTTGAATCTAGAGTGGGTTGATCGTTCTCAAAACATGAAGCATGCCTCTGCGGAAGGGAGGCTAAATATCTACCAAGGTCAAGAACATATCAATTCAAAGTTAGAAGTGTCTGACGTTATCCAGATAAAGAAACTTTTGGTAGATGGAATTAGCCCTACAAAAATTGCCGCAGAATTTCATGTTAGCAGGGCAACAATTCGAAGCATCAGATCTGGTAAAAACTGGAAACATGTAAGGGTTGAGTCAGATGGCTAACCGAATTTCAGCCTCCCAAAGACTGGAACTGCAAGCCGTCGCTGAACGTGAAATAAGACGGTATGAAGATGATCATGCCATGTGGCACAAGCATGTACATAACGTTGAACTGGACGCTATGCAGCTGCTCAAGTGCCAGGTGATGGATGAAGACTGGAATACCATAGACTTCTCCTGCCGACGAACAGGCAAGACCGCGATTAAAGAACTGTATCTTTTAAAATTTCTCGCAACCCACGAAGATCAGGAGTTGGGTATTGTTGCGCCTAGAGAAGCACAGAGTCTGGTTAATCTGTCCTATCACACCGATGCTATAAGGCGTTCTTCCATACTGGAAAACCATATTCTCTATAAGTCAGGCAGACGTCAGCTTTCTGATACCAGTTATCAATTTGCTAATAGAAGCCGAGCGGGTGCCTATGGAATCATGGCACAAATTGATGGCTCAGATTTAACTGCTGCTTCCATTGAAGAGTTGGATGATTTGCCTCCAGAGCGTATCTATTCCCGCTTTCTACTCACCATGGGTTCTACTCGTCGTCTAGGTGCTAAAAAGAATGCTCTGAACAAACCACAAATCCGTATCACCGGAGTGTTCAAAGGGGCAGACACTCTTTCCGAAATGGTGGACTCCGGTAAATACTGCATTTTGCCTATTGTGGACTGTTACCTGGGCATAGAGCTCGGCATTCTCAACGAGCAATTCATCATGGACATGCGCGACCAGCTGGCCCCCGAAGAGTTTATCCGGCAGCTGCTCTGCAAAAATGTCGCGGCCCGTAACCTGATCTGGGATAAATGGCTGCAAAAAGCCAAGGTTCGGGGCGTGGCTGCCCAAATCAAGATCGAAGAAGCCATACCAGGCATTCAATACAAAAAACGGGGCCTGATCAGTTTTGGTTACGATGCGTCTGGTCATGGTGAAGATCCGGCTGCTTCAAAACATGCCCTGGTCGTGGGTGAAGAAATTTCCGGTTTTGTGGTACCCATTTTCTGCCGTACCTGGGCACCGGGTACCGATGAAGCCACTGTAATGCAGGATCTTGTCACACTCTGGAAATACTTTATGCCTGACTACGGGCTGGGGGATGCCTACGGCGTCGGCATGCTGACCGCACTCTGTGACCGTCTTTTCTTTGAGGGCTTAACACCGGTAGATCGCCGTGCCATCGGCGAAGGTGAATCAACCGCCAGCACTTGGCCCGAGTGGCCTTTCTCTCCCATTCGCTTTGAAGGCATGACCAAACACCAGATGGCCTCAGCGGTTCGCAGTTTGTTCAACAATGGTCGGGTAGCTATTCCCATGGTGGACGACGAACCCAGTTCAGATCCGGTAATGGCCGATATGCAGCTGCTGTGCCGACAATTGACCAACATCAAATCAGTTCCGACTAAAGGGGCTTATGCCAGTTACAAAATGGTGAAACGCTCAATAGGGGATGACCTGTTTGATGCTTTCATGGCCATGATCTGGGGCTTTGTCACCCGGGGTGAGTGTCATGTGCAAACGGTGATATCAAACCGCACACAAACACGGGAGCAACTGCTGGGGCAGTCGCCTCTTGGAATCATTGGAGGCCTGCAATGAAGCTGCCCAAACTGTTCAAACGCCAGCAAAACGAAGAGAGCGCCCTGTACCAGGAAGCTCTGGCCATGAATGCAGAAATAGACCGGCACAGGAACGTACAGGGCCGAATTGCAACACCTGAAAACAGTATCAAACATGTTTATAACCAGATGCATGTGGACCCTGATTTGCGTCAGGCCATTCTGCACCTGCGCTATATGGACAAGGTGGATGGCCGTATCAAGCAGATTCACAAGCGCATGGCCCGCGATGTCACCAAAGGCGGCCTGATGCTGAAGTGGAAAGGCTCACAAAATAAAAAAGTGACACAACTCTGGAGCCAGTTCTGCCAGCGTTTGCAACTGAATAACCGCAACAAACTGTTTTCCGATGCCCGTGGAGCCGCGATGGAGGGCAACCTGCCCTTACAATGGGTGTTGAGTGATGAGCGGCATGTTTGCGGTGGAATCCGTATGCCCACCGAAACCATTGTGCCCCGAGTAGACGCGAATGGTCGTTTCAAAAGCATGGCCGAAGCCTATAAACAAGTAGACCCTTTAACCTGGAGGGAGCTGACCCGCTTCTCTCGCTGGCAGCTGACATTGGTGAGGCTAGAACCAGACAACTTTGATGATGTAGGGTGCTTGGGTCGTCCGTACTTAGATGCAACCCGTACCATCTGGCAAAAACTCACCATGACCGAAGAAGACCTGGTGATTCGTCGTCGACATCGAGCCCCGCAAAAGCTGGCTCATATTCTCGAAGGCTATACCAAAGAAGAGATGCAGGCGTATGAAGCCAATGTGAACAATAATGCAGGCCAGATACAGACCGACTTCTTTATGAACAAAAAGGGAGCGATCAATGCTATCCAGGGTGACGCTGCTCTGGATCAGATTGCCGACGTTTCCTACCTGCTAGATACTTTTTTCTCAGGTTCTCCCGCCCCGAAAGGGCTGTTCGGTTATGTAGAAGGCCTGAGTCGTGATGTGCTGGAAGACCTGAAAGGTGATTACTTCCAGGAGATTGACAGCCTTCAGGATATGATCAGCCAGGCGTATCAGGAAGGCTTCAGGCTGGAGCTTTTGCTGCAAGGCATGAACCCTGATGCCTATGACTTCACTATCGAGTTTGCCGAACGCAACACTGAAACCAAAAACCAGAGAGCGGATCGGGCACTGAAACTTCAGGCTCTAGGTATTCCTCAGGAATTGGTCTGGGAAGAAGCCGGGCAGGACGTATCCAGAGTCAAAGCCAAGCGGGATGAAGAGGCTAACAGCAACGACCCTTACCCAACGTTTGAGGAAGAAGGTAGCAATAAAAAGCCAAAAGTCAGTGTCACACCCAGCAACGCTCCCAAAGGTGAAAGTGCCACCTCCATCTCGACCAGGAGCGGTGGGTAATGTCGCCAGAGGAAAGAAAACGCGCCATTAAACGCGCCAGTGCTATAGCACGAAAAGAAGCAAACAGACTGGACGGTCGGGCACTCAAAGAGCTGCAGGGCATTTATAGACAAACCTCTGAAGAAGTACGTCTGCGTATTACCATGATGGCCGGATCGGATGGCACGATCAGGCTGGATAATCTGCGTCTATTGCGCACTCAGATAGATGAAGTGCTGGCGCAACTGGCACAATTGGAAGAACAACTGTTAGCCCGCTATCAGAATCATGCCAGTATATTGGCCACAGACGCCTTTTCAGCCAGTTTTCTGGCAGACCAATTAAAAGACCTGGCGGGTGAGGCCGTAAGAACAGCCAGAGCCTTCCAGGCGGCCGACGGCCTGCAACTGTCCGATAGATTGTGGCGAGTCAATAACCATGCTCGCGAAGTCGTAGGCCGTGCCATCGAGTCAGCCATTATTCAGGGTCATAGCGCTAGCCAGGCAGCTGAAGATTTTATCCGTCGTGGTGCGCCTGTTCCGGCAGAGTTGCAGAAGAAAATAAAAATGGCCAATGCCTCCGGTATTGGCAGGGCGACAACCAGCGAACTGATGACCGGTAACGGCTCCCCCTATCACAATGCCCGGAGACTCTTCAGAACAGAGATCAACCGAGCTCATGGCCTGGCCTATCAGACCACAGCCTTTGAGGACAGGGATGTCATCGGTACCCGTTTTCTCCTCTCTCCGGGGCACCCCGAGCCCGACATCTGTGACATGCACGCCAAGGTTAACAAATACGGCCTGGGCAAAGGCGTCTACCCCAAAGGAAAAAGCCCCTGGCCTGCACACCCCAACACCCTGAGTTATGAAGAAGTTGTGTTTGCTGATGAGGTCAGTCAGGAAGATAAAAAAGATAAAGAAAGCTCTGTTGATTGGCTGAATAACCAACCGGGTACGGTACAATATCAGGTACTGGGCAGTCAGAAGAAAGCGCAGGCACTCAACGCAGGTCTGCTTCAAGAAAAAGATATCGAGCGTCCATGGAAGGACATCCGGCATAAATATGAGGATGGAATTTCATGAGCTCAGTGATCAGTGAAAAGTTGTCAGTGGACAGTAAGAAGGATGTTGATACAGTGACCTGCACCTGTGGTCATAAGATCTTCGATGGGGTCGTGATTCGCTCACGGTGTGTAAAAGTGTTTGAGGGTAAAGCATTGTGTCGATGTAAGGTTTGGGTGACGGTACCGGTTTGCTTCTTGCCTTATTAGATGAGTAGCCCGATTACTGGGCTACTTACAATAGTCGAAAATATTTAGTACCACTTTGACGACTGCATCTTATTACTTTCCCGTTTTGAGGTAACAACCTCTTTAATGGGCTTGGGTACGTTATCTGTTGGACTATCAAGTATTTTGGTTACATACTTAGCTGACAGGAGAGCATCTGTCTCGCTTCGATAGTTGGTTTCTTTAAGGTGTCCAGATACTTTGGATACATTATTTAACGCCAGATAAGCTCTATGTATATAATCTTCCATACCTGAACAAGGGCTTTTCAAAGCTTCTAGTAATGTCGTTTGACCCTTTATCTCTGCCTCAAGAACGACTATCAGCTCATCCCAAATCATCTTATTTACTCCATTCATTGACTGATATTTGTTGAATTGGATTTTACAGGTTTGGAGGAAAAAGCGCAGTTGAAATTAAAATCAATTTGCCGCTATACTGACCATGCGCTGGCAAAATCCAGCGCCGGGCGTGGAAACCCGAATTGAGATACCAGACGCACAAGTCGCCCTGCGGCTTTTTTTGTGCTTGAACGACCTGTTACCCTCTTTATGGCAGCCGGTCGGGGCCAGCTTCGGCTGGGCCAGTAATCCTGGTATCGCTGGTTTTCCACCCCCGTCCGGTCTGCCTCCAGTAGCGTGGAAACTCCTGATGGCAGATAGAACAATCTGATACCAGGAGCACTGCCATGAAAGGCCATACCCCCGCTCAAGACCTAGCTGCCCAAACAGCCCTCGAACTGATTCAACTCTATAACCTGATCCAGACCGAACAGGACAACGTCCGCCGCCTCGCCCTGCTATCCTGTTGGCGCATGAAGGTGCAGCACCTGGCACACAGACAGCCTCGCCTTTATTTAATGCATACACTGCCTGAAGAGTTTCAGGCGGTGTTGGATGATTTGTAAGGGGGCGGTGAAATACCGCCCCCCTCTAAGCTGGACACCAAAACTGTCACGAAAGGTGACGTTTTTGGCAGAATAGGGGTGGACAAGAAGGTAATAAATATGAAGCCAGTTCAGTTATTCGAGCATGAAGAGTTTGGGAAAATCAGGGTTGTAGGAGAGAAGGATGGTGAACCTTGGTTTGTTGCAAAGGATATTGCTGTTAGCCTGGGATTTAAGAACATTAGTGATGCTCTCAAAAGACATTGTAGGGGGGTCGTGAAACACGACCTCCCCTCCTCAAGTGGAAATCAACAATATTCCATAATTCCTGAGGCTGACGTTTACCGTCTAATTATGCGTTCAAATCTTCCAAGTGCTGAACGATTCCAGGATTGGGTCTGTGAGGAGGTATTACCCAGCATCCGCAAACACGGCTCCTACTCCATGAAGCCGACACCAGGCGAAAAACAATTAAAAGCCTATGCCCTGTTTGAAAAAGCTATGTCGGCGGCCAAGAAGCTTGGACTACCTACTCATGAGGCTGGCTGGCGAGCTATTCACTCTGTGAAAGAAGCGGAAGGGATAGACCTGCACGATACTTTGGGCTTTGGTCCCGTCGGCAAACTGGAGACCTTTATCGACGGCAGAGCCAACCCGACCATGAAAGCCCTGCTCACGTTCTACCAGGACCTCAAGGCCGGGCAGGTGTCTTTTCCAAAGTACCCGGCCTTTATGGATGACGAACGTATTTACTTCAGCTCGACAGCGATCCGCCAGTACCTGAAGGTGAATCACAAAATGGGGACCCCGCACAAAATCAACAGCGAGCTGGTGAGTCTGGGCGTGGTGGAAGAACAGGATAAAGAGCGAGCCTATCAGGGCAGGCGCTGCGCTCACCTGACCATTATTCTCAGAAGTCAGCTGGATAAATTACTGCCTTGATTCAACGACACCCTGCCCCCTTTAGATGTCGCCCCGAACCTGAGATTCTGATACCTACCCACGAAGGCATTTGAAGCCCGGTAAACCTCCACTCCCTTGAGATGAGTGCAGGTTTACCGGGCTTTTTTTATTACCGGCAGAAAGGGCTTGAACGTGTGATTTGCCAACCCAGACGCATCCAGCTCAGTGAACAGAACGAACTCAGTAAGCGCATACGGATTCTGACCGATGCGCTTTCGCTGCCAGAGCCAAAAGAGTCTGCAGAAGATAGTCCTCAATCCTGGGTCACACTGACCCGTACCGGCAGCTTTTATCACCCTCAATACGGCCGTTTTGAACACACTCGGCAGCTGCTGGAAGACCTGATCAACAATTTTAACGGCAACGTCTACGGGCAGGACATCGCTATTGATGTAGCGCACAAGCCTGAAGACGGTGCCGCTGGCTATGTACGCAAACTGTCGCTGGATGGCGGCAAGCTGCGGGCTCTGGTCGAGTGGACCCCCTTCGGCGTGGACGCGGTGAAGAACAAGGGTTATCGCTACCTCTCGGTGGATTACACCGAAAACTACATCGACAACGAACAACGGAACGAACATGGCCCCCTGCTGTTTGGTGCTGGCCTGGTGGTTCGTCCTCATGTGAAAAATCTGGACCGGGTGGTGCTGGCGGAAGATGCCGACAGTGATATTCCCACCATTGTTCCGGAACGAATCGCCAAAAAGCTCCAGGAGGAGAACACCATGAAATTTGCACAGCTCATCACCGCTATGATGGCGGTCTTTTCAGACAAAAAACTGGCTGAAACCATCCAGACTCAATTCAAACAACTGGCTGAAGCTATGCTGGCCGGTGTGGAAGAAGAAGCCAAAGCCAAGCTTATTATTGATACGCTACAAACTGGCGCTATCAAACTGGCGGAAGAACACTCTCAATCAGGTAAGGGCGGTGATTTCACCATCAAACTTGATGAGGCTTTCCTGAAAGCTGCAGGTTCAGGTGGTGCTGATAACCCCGATGATAAAGACAAAACAAAAACACTATCGGAAGCAGACGTTAAACGTATTCTGAAAGAAGCCTCCGACGCTGAAGCGGAAAAGACCAGGAAGCTTCAGGAAAGCAAAGCCAATAAACAGAAGATTCTCAACGAAGCCGTTGACGGGGCTGAAGGTCTGGACGACGACGTCAAAACCACACTCAAAAAAGAACTGTCGGAACTGATCACCTCAGAAATGTCTGACGATCAGATCCGCACTCTGGCTGAGCGTGAAATCAAACACGCCAATGACCAGGCGGCAGCCCGTAAACTCAGTGAAATGGGTTTCCCTGTGAATACTCCTGCAGGCCGTGTGCAAGTATCCAATGCTCACTCAACTGAAGCCGCTCGCCTACAGTCTCTGCAACATGAACACTTGCGTAGCACCAGTGCTTACCTTAACGGTGATATTCGACTGTCGGAAGATAAAGATCTGCCAGCCTTCACTCAGGAAGTACTGAAAGTTTTTGACTCTCAGCATGGCACTCAGATCAGCAGTGCAGTTCGCACTCTGTCCGAAGGTGGTCCCACCAATGTGAATCACGTGGATCTGCCAGTAGGCTTCCAGCGTGAAGTCATTCGGGAGTCATTGTCTGACCTGAACGTTCTGAGCCTGGTCAGTACTTTTGTGGACCCTTCGGCCACTGTTGCCACCCAGATTCCTTACGAACAGCGTATGACGGGCGGTGTCCGCCACGATGGCATTGTCTTCGAACGTGGTGCCATTCCTAAAGCCGGTGTCCGCCAGAAAATGTACACCGCTTATATCAATGCCGTGAAACTGGCTATTGATGTCTCCAACGAAGTCATGCACTTCAGTAAAAGTTCCGGCATCAACTGGGACGCATGGGCTCGCAACCTGGCCAGCGCCTCCCGTCTGATGCGTGAAATCCTCTGCCGTCGCATCGCCAACGAAATGCAGAGAGCAGCCGATGCCTTTAATGCCCAAAACGTTGCTGATGAAACGGTCACTCTGACTAACGGTGTCTACAAGACAGCCCAGTTCCCCATCGTGCGTGAAAAGCAGGTGTTTGACCTTCAGGGTAATAGCATTGGCGATGCTCAAAACCCCATTGTGGTCAAAGATGGCAGTAGCCCTCTGAAGCCTTTCGACGGTTCCGGTAAACAGGAACCTGGCACGTATTACGCGATTGCGAATTACAACCTGGGCTACCTGGTTCTGGTTGATCAGCTGGGTGCAGCTAAAGCGGCAGCCGGTACAGTCACTATCAGTTACAGCTCGGCTACTAACGTTAAGAAAGTAGACGCTGACGTCCCTGATGGAATGAGTCAGGAAGTCCACCTGAACAAGCTGATTCAGGCCATTGGCAGCCGCAAAGCCATTATGTCGGGCGAGCGTTTTGTTCAGCCTAACTTCTTGCTGATGAGCCCAACCCTCAACGACACCTGCACCAATGCTGAGCAGTTCACGTACCAGGCCAAACGCAACGGTTCAGACACCAGCAGCGAAGGCGATCTGACCACAGTGAAGGCTATTACTGCCTTTGGTACCAATGCCCCCGGCATTGATCTGGGTGACGAGCGCATTCTCATGGGCCAGCGGGGTATCACCAGTTACACCGTCGCCAAGCCCTGGATGATGTCCGAACCCGTAGAAGCCCGTGACGAAAATGGCAACCTGACCGGTGCCAAAGAGAGCTATGGCGAAGAGTACAACGCCATTGATACACCGCCAGCACTCTACGAGCGTTTTACGTCGGTGCTCTTCTACAGCTTCAGTAATCGTTAACTACCCCAACACCAACGGACTGGTTTGATCACCCAACCCTGTCTCCCTGCAGGGTTGGGCATTCTCTGAACGCATAAGGAGCCCGAGCTGCATGAACCCTAAAATCCCTTTTCACAATAAAGAAAAAAATCCTGTTCATATCGGAGCTGTCACTGTGCCTGCCGGTGAAACCCGCATGGTTGAAGCAGCTTATGTTCTGGCCCGTGCCGATCAGCAAGGCCGACAGCCTCAGTCATCAGAATCCACTGAATGGAGTCTGGAAGCTTTCGTCAAACTCAAGCAGGACGAAGAAATCAAACAGCTACCCGAACTGACGGATGATCAGTTTGCTGCTGTCGCTGAGTATTACGAAAACAACCAACCACCTAAGAAGCTTGAGAAAGCTTTGCCTATCGAAGCCGGCGCCCGTGCCGCCCAGAAAGAAGCCGATGACTATGTGGCTGCATTGGATGCAATGAGCAAGGAAGAGTTGCAGGCAGAACTGCTGGTTCAAGCGGAAGACGAAGGTCGTCTGGCTCTGGCTCAGGCTGAGCTGAGCAAAAGACAGTCCGCTGAAGAAGGCGAGGAGTAATCAGAATGAGTATTTCGCCCTGGCCTAACTTCACCTTCCGCGAGCTGGCTTGCAAATGCGGTCAATGCTCTGCTGTCAGTGGCAGACACATCAGTCCGGAGTTGATGGGCCAGGTGCAGATCCTCAGAGATGCATGCGGATTCCCCTTTGAAATCAGTTCAGCTTATCGCTGTAAAAACCACCCTGCAGAAGCAAGAAAAAAACAGCCAGGTACCCATGCAAAGGGATTGGCGGTAGATATCCTGGTGAATGGCTCCCAGGCTCACCATCTTCTGAGTCAAGCCTTAAAACTGGGAACTTTTACCGGCATTGGTATCAGCCAGAAAGGCGATCACCACAGACGTTTCATTCATCTGGATATTTCCCGTGCCGGTAATCGACCCTGGGTATGGAGCTATTAAAGGAACGAGTGATGGACTGGAAAGGTATCTCTCAATTAGTGGGCAAAGCGGCACCTGTTCTCGGGACGGCCCTCGGTGGCCCAGGTGGTGCCATGCTGGGCAGTATGGTGGCTACTGTTCTGGGTGTTGAGGAAACCCCGGCAGCCGTTGCGCAGGCCGTTAAAAATAATCCTGAAGCCCTGATCAAGCTCAAACAATTTGAGCTGAAAAATGAACAGCAAATCAGAGAAGTGGCTTTCAAAACATTGCAGACTGAACTGTCTGACAAAGCCAATGCCAGAGCTAGCCATAAAGACAGTAAGATGCCAGCCATTATTGTCTGGCTACTGACGGCCATTGTCGCCGGTTTGCTTTTTGCCCTGTTCAAGTTTGAGATCCCTGAAAGTAACCAGGACGTGGCATTTTATCTATTTGGCCAGGCTGTCACTCTCTGGGCTGCATCCATTACCTATTGGGTAGGAACCACCCGCTCCAGCGCTGACAAAAACCGATTAATGACGGGGCCGCGCTGATGGATTTATGGGACGCTCTGAAAGCTTTAATGCCTCTGATTCTCTTTCTTATGGGTTGGTTGATGATCTGGAACATCTTTCTGTTCACTCAACTCAACAACCTGAAAATGAAAGTGGCGGAAGAGTACATCCCCGAAAAGAAAATACGGGCCATGCTCAGTGATATGGAAAGCAGGATCGAAGCCAAAGCTGGATCTGGTGTTGAAAACACTGGGGGCCCGGCATGAGTGATATGAGCCTGGCTGCTTTGAAAAAGGATCTGATCCTGTCATTAACCGACAGTGCAGAATATCTGGATGATCAGCTGGATCAGCTTTTAAACATTGCCGCCATTGAACTGGCACGATTTAAACGGCGTCCAAGAAATGTGCGCTTGATGCTCCAGGCTGATGAGAGTGTTTATGACGCTCCTGCGGATCTGGTGGAATTCAAGGCTCATGCCTGGGGCAGAAAACAGAGGTCAATGAGTCAGCCCTGGGAGCCTGGTTATCCTCGTATGCTGCCAACGGTTTCTGTCACCGATGGCAACCCAAAACAGCTTCACCTGTCTTTTGCTCCCACGGCTCAGTTGATTGCCCAGCTGGGGAGTGTATTCAGTTTTACTTATTACGCCCGTCACACCCTGGGGGATACATCAGAAGACACGACAGTTCACCCATCAGACAGAGACCTGCTGTTGCTCCGGGCTCAGGCAGAAGCCATGAAAGTGCTGTCGATCCGATATGCGGATAAAACCATTAGCAGTAAACAGATGATCTCAGGTGCAGCCCGGATCGGAACCCCAGCCGCTTTGTATAAAGAATTCCTCTCTGAGTTTGAGCGGAGGGCAGCATGCTAAAAAAGCTGGATATCCAACTGACCGGTGACAAAGCTCTAATGAGGGCTCTGGAAAAAGCCCCCGGCGCTTTGTTCAAGCATCTGAAAAAATCGGTATCCCGTGGCGGTTCAGAAGCTGCCCGGGAAGCAAAACGCAGAGCACCCAAAGCACACAGCACATTGGTCAACAGTATTCGCAGTGTTCGGGACGGTGATCTTTCCGCTCTGGTCGCACCTCATACTGATTACGCCGGGTTTGTGAACGATGGGACTGAACCCGGAGGCTTTCCTTCTCTCCAGGCCATCAAAGATTGGCTCAGCGTCAAGAACATTTCTCCTCGTAACCCAAAACACGACCTGGATGACCTGGCCTATATGGTCAGCCGTTCCATTGCTCGAAAGGGTACCCCACCACAACCGTTTATTGACGACACTGCCGACAAGATCAAGCCCCGTGTTGAACAGCTGATGCGTCAGGCAGTGACTAACAGTTTGGCGGAGGTCGGGCTATGAGTGTTTCTGATCAGATCATGAATGAGCTGCGTCAGGCTTTTCAGGAATATGTAAAAGTCAGTCACCCCAAAAGAACAGTGACACGGCAGTGGCGAGAGCGGGACGACTATTCAAAACAGGATCGAGACAACGGTATTCACGCCCTGCTTTATCGGGGAGAAATGCCCACAGATAACCCTTGCATGGGCATTGTCCGGGTATTGTTTTTAGGCCTGATTCGGGTTCATTCCCGCAGCGGTAACGGGTTGGAATTAGAACAAAAAGAACTGGAAATGCTGGAACAGCTCAAAGGCTTCAGCCAGACCAACGAAGGCGCTTTATTGCATGTGAACAACATTGTCACCAGCCTGCAGGTGGAATGCCCGGAAGGCTGGTACATGGCTGAATGTGAATACGGCCCGGTGGATCTCACTATAGAGCCGAATCGCTGGGACGATGGGCGACAGTTCACCGGCGATATCTACATAGGATGTGCTCCTGAAATCGGAGCAGATCACCAGGACGACTATACAAAGCTTTCTATTAATGAAGAGGGTCTGGAGGATGAGGATGCTTGATCTGGCCAGCCTGAACCATTTATTGCAGAAGTTACTCCAGACAGGAACGGTTGAAGAAGTTCAGCTGAGCCCTTTGCGCTACCGGGTGAAGTTTTCAGAAGACAGAACCAGTTACTGGCTGCGTCATGGTTATGCCCGCATGGCGGATTCGGCCAGCTGGGACCCCTATCAAGTAGGAGAGCAAGTACTTTGTGCACTGCCCGGTGGCGGTCGTCAAGGGGTGGTGGTTTGTGCCATAGACTCCAGTCAACATCAACAACGCAGCAGCAGTGCAGATGTGTATCGTCGTGATATGCCTGACGGTGCTGTGTTTGAGTACAACAGCAAAACCCATCAACTTTTGGTTTCTTTGCCATCCAGTGCAAAAACAACGGTGGATAGCCAGGGGGGGAGCACACTGATCGGTGATCTTGCTGTCATTGGCGGCATTACTGCCACTGAAAACATCAGTGCCACCAAGAACGTAACCGCTGGACAAAATGTGTCAGACAAGACCGGCAGCATGGACAAAATGCGTGACACCTATAACAACCATGCCCAGAGTCGTCATTCACCCCCAGCTCCGGAGATGAACTAATGGGCATAGGCACCCACGAAATCACGGGCAAAAGACTGGAAGGCTTACCCGAGCTGCAACAGCGCATCCAGCGTCTGTTTCGGACTCGCAAAGTCGCCCTGGTGATTCGTCGTGCTTATGGATCCAACCTGCCGGAACTGATTGATAAAAAAACGGTGCCAGGCTTCCGGCTGGATGTGTACGCAGAAACAGCGGAGACATTGGCAAACCCTGCCAATGAAATTCATGACGAATTCAAACTGCACCAAACCCTGATGAATGTTGACCATGAAAGCGGTGAGATTGAGTTGACCCTGTTGGGAGAATACCTGGTGGATGGTGACGTGGTGAAACTGGAGGGCATTACCTTATGACGACTTACACGGTAAGCACCCTGTCCCAACTGACACCGCCGGAGTTTGTCGAAGACTATTCGGTAGAGGCTATTTTTGCACAGCGGCTGGCCGAGCTGCGCAAGCTGGATCCTGAGCTGGCTGATAGCTTGCGGGTGGGCGATCCCACATATAACAACCTGCTCCAGGGCTCAATCAGGGAAGCCAAACTTCGCCAGAGAATCAACGAGGCCGGCAAGGCGATCTTGCCCGCCTACGCCAAAAACTCAGATCTGGATCAATTAGGTGCCCGGTATAAAGTGTTCCGGCAAGTCATTGATGCCGGTGACCCAAACGCTACGCCGCCCATTGATCCGGTCATGGAAGAGGACGACCGTTTCCTGGAACGCATTATGCTGTCCATGGAAGGCCAGACCAACGCCGGTACCGAAGGCTTTTACCGCTTTCATGCCCTGTCATCGGATCCTGAGGTGCTCAATTCAGCAGAGAAAAGCCCTGCAGCAGGTCAGGTATTGATCAGCATTCTATCCCGTACAGGAGATGGGAGTGCCAGCCCGGAACTGTTGGGGCGGGTCAGGTCTTACTTGATGAGCCCCGAACGAAGGCAAATGACCGATGAGCTGACTATCCAAAGTATCAGTGTCTCAACCTACCGTATCGAAGCCGTACTGACTGTTGAAGCAGGTCCTACAGCCGGGCTGGCGCTGGAAGAAGCCAGAACCGAAGCTCAGGAATACGTCAATTTGATGCATCGCAAAAAAGCCGTTGTTTCTCTGTCTGGTGTTTATGCAGCGCTTCAACAACCCGGTGTTGTGAGCGTCAATCTGATTTCACCCTCCACCAATATCAACCCAGGTGATACCGGTGCGGCCTATTGCTCCGCCATTGAACTGAGTTCGGAGGTGGCTAATGGCTGACCTGCTGCCTTCATCGGCGACCCCGCAGGAAAGAGCGATTGCCAGTCTGGACGACCGGCTGGATAACTTACCCGTGCCCTTTCGTGATTTCTGGGATCCTTACCAATGCCCATTACCATTGTTGCCCTATCTGGCGCTCCATTATTCAGTGGATCAGTGGAACGACCACTGGCCCGAGCATATCAAGCGCCAGACGATTGAAGACGCCCTCTACCAGCACCGAATCAAAGGCAGTCGCCTGGCAGTTGAAAATGCCATTGCCAGCTTCGGAACGACAGCCAATATTCTGGAGTGGTGGGAGAAAAGCCCGAAGGGAAATCCTCATACCTTCAGTGTGACGATATCGGCTCAGGATAATGAGCGGCAGTTGCCGGTTTATGAATTATCAGAAGATAAGAGCATTCATACCAGTGAAGCAATCCCAGTAAACACCAGTCGTGTCTATCGCATTCGATTTAAGGTCAGGGCGCTTTCAGCTACTTCTGAGAATAATGAAGTAGTGGCGGGTGTAGCTTGTCTGAATAGCAATTTCGGGAGCGCGTTACATAGACAGGCTGCTATCAATGGAGGGGCGGAAGGAAGACCTAAGCCAGAAAATGGATGGTTGGTTTTTGAGGGGGAAATTACTGGTTACGGAAGTACATCGGACACTTTCACAGAAACAACCCAGTACATCCGGCCCTATTTCAGAGTGAACAGAACAGGTGGCAATAACAAGATTCAAGTAGCCGAACTGGAATGTTGGGATCTGTTCGAAAATAGACAGCTGATAGAAAACCCTCACTTTGAACAGGGTCTGAAGGGTTGGTCAACATCGCTTGTTGGTGAAGATATTTCAGACAACGCCCCCGGCACAATAACCACCGCTGCTTTCAGGCCCGACGCTGATCTGCAAACCGATATCATCAAGGCCATTGAACAGGCTAAACCCTTGCGCTCACACTTTGATTTTACGGTGGGCACAATTCATCCAGGAACACTTCACCTTCGGTCAGATATGCACCAGGTGATCATGAGCAGGGAGACATGGGAATGAGTCTGACGATTCATCAATCGGGCATTGATGCAGCTATTAATGCCCAGGCCAATGGCTTTGATGGGGTGAAACTTAACAGAGTGGATCTCTACAACGGCTCCACGAAAATCAAAAGTTTGAATCTGACTGGGGTGCAGGTAATAGAACCGGGTCGTATTTATGTTGTGGCTCAGGATTCCACTACCGACGCGTACGACGTGCAGAAAATGGAATTCTACACCGATGGTAATGTGAAGTTTGCCACAGCTCAAAATGCTGACAGCTCTATCGTACAAAGCAAAGCGGTCAACTCTACCCTGCTGCTGGCTCATCAATTAGTACTCAGTGTGGCACCGGGAACGGTGGCACCTTCGGGTGATGTTTCTATTTTCATGCCCCAGGCCACTGAGGCGTTATTGGGTGGTGCTGAGATTGCGACTCAGTCCGAAGTCAACACCGGTACTGATCACACCCGATTCGTTACCCCTAAAACATTGAAAAGCCGCCTTTCTTCTTTTGTTCGAAACGCCACCGAGACCGTCAAAGGCTTTCTGGAAATTGCCACCCAGTCAGAAGTGAATGCAGGCACCGACCACACCAGGGCAGTGACCCCGAAAACATTAAAAAGCCGCTTAATGTCATTTACGATGACGGGCGATTTAACCATGGCATCGGGTGCTGATATTGTATTCGAAGATGGTCATCACCGAATTACCAATAATGATGGCTTGGGTAATTTCAACCTGAGGGTAGGGCATGACTCAGGCGAAAAATATACCCACACAAGCGGTGCTATCCATGTTGAATTCAGTCATGAAACGGCTAGCCCTGCTGTTTTGTTCCATCTTTCCAGTGGAGGGCAGGAAAAAGTTGTAGGCGATCCTGTCAGTTGGGCAGCAAAGTTTGAATTCAAACAAGATGGGCACATCGAAACCAACGGTAAAAAACTGTTTGGTGAACACCATTATCCGGATTGGTCTGAAATTGCGAACAAGCCAAATGCTTCAACCACAGTTTATGGACAGACAAAGCTCAACAGCGCCATTAATAGCACCAGTGAAGTCTTAGCCGCTAATTCCAAAGCCGTAAAAACCGCTTACGATGCGGGCACTCGTTCAGCCACGGAAAGCCAGAAAGGTCAGGTGGAGCGGGCGACACAGTCAGAAGTGAATACAGGTACTGACGACATTCGTTATGTGTCGCCCAAGAAACTGAAAGCCTGGGGGGCGGCTTTTGTTCGTAATGCTTCTGAATCCATTAAAGGGTTTATTGAAATTGCGACTCAGGCTGAAGTGGATGCCGGGACGGATGATGTTCGGGCTGTGACACCGAAAAAAATGCGGTTTGGTTTGTCATATTTGTTTGCACAGAATGGCTTTATTATTTTTCCTGGCTGGTTAGGCAGCTGGGTTGTTCAGTGGGGGGCGTTCAATTTTTCCGGTAATGCACAAATCCAAGTGTTCTTCCCTACCTCATTTATACAGAAATGCTATGGGGTTGTAGCAACTCAACATTCTAACTCGGTGCCGCAGATTTGTTATTTATCTGAACCCGGTGGAACGGCTCTGCCACGACTCACTGATTTCAAAATAAGTTCAGATTCACCAACAGCCAACAGTGCGTTTTGGATCTCATGGGGTAAATAATATGCAATTTTTTGTTTTGCACGAAAATAATAGATTACTTGGATTCAGTAACAGTGCTCAGGGCACCATTCCCGCTGATGCAATATTGTTGTCAGCAGAAGAGCACCAAAATGCACTGATTGCTTTGAGTAAAGGTGAGGAACCTTATTTAGATAATGGGCAACTCTTATTTAAGTCAAAAATAATTCCGGCTACTGAGCGTCGTCTAACAGCCTGCATCACAATAGACAACACTGCAGGCCAAGCCCGCGCCCGATTCGCCACCGACAGCCCGTTCATAGAACCCGAATACGAACTGTCCTACAAAGAAGCCGTCGCCTTTATCGAGGCGAACTATCAAGGCGAATGCCCCGAAACAGTCAAAGCCCATGCAGAAGCCTATAGTGTCACAGACCAGGCGGCAGCGGATGAAATAAAGCTCATGGGGGATCAGTGGTACAACGTCCTCAGAGCCGTTCGCAGAATCCGACTGGCTGGTAAACGAGCCGTAGAAACAGCAGCGGACGACGCAGATTTTATGGCCGTGGCCCAGCCGTTTATTGACCAACTCAACGCTTTACAGCCTTAAAGCTCTTAAAACCTGAACCCCAGAGAAAAAGAATGGACGCATTGCAAAAATACTTCTGGAATCTGCTGATTGCTATCGACCAGTTAGGCAACACGATCCTGGCGGGTGACCCTGACGAAACTATTTCCAGCCGAGCTGCTAAAGCAGCTCGATCTGGAAAGCGCTGGGGTTGTGTGCTTTGCAAGGTGCTGGATGCGATCGATAAAGATCATTGCAAAAAATCAGTAGAGGAAGACGAAGGGAGTCGGGCTCTCTAGCCCTCAAGCTTTCCAGCCTTCAAGCCTTTGAAACAAGCCGTAGCAGTAACCACCATGACTAAATCATGGTAAATTAAACCAAACCCGCAGAAGCCGCCGAAGGTATTGCGATTTTCATTTCCAACAGGAAAAGGAGAATCACAATGCCACAATTTCGACACGGCATTTATGGAGCGACCAGCGAAGCCGGTCCCCGCCCCGTTCCCATTGCCCCTACAGGCACTATCTGTATTGTCGGTACTGCCAAGGATGCTGATCCTGCGGTCTTTCCGCTGAACACTCCAGTACTGATTGCCGGCTCTCCACTCAAGGCGGCCAAGCTGGACACTAAAGGAGATCGTGCCGGCACACTCTTGCCAGCGGTTGAAATGATCCTGGCCATCACCGGTGCCATTGTGGTGGTCATTCGGGTCGATGAAGGGGCTGATGCTGCTGCCACAGTCACTAATGTTTTGGGCGCTACCTCCGCAGAAGGTGCCCGTTCTGGATTGGATGCTGTTTACAATGTCCAGGCCATGCTGGGTCATAAACCTCGCATTCTGATTACTCCCGGTTTTTCCGATCAGCAGACCGTAGCCACCAAACTGCAAACCATTGCTGAACGTCTCAGAGCTTTTGCCTATGTTGATGCGCCCGGCACCACGGAGACAGCCGCCAACACCTATCGGCAACTGTTTGGTTCTCGTCGTGTAGAGGTCTGCTGGCCCCGCTCCATCAACACTAAAGCAGAACTGGTGCCCACCTCAGCCGTGGCCGCTGGCCTTCGGGCAAAAATGGACAACACGCCCTGGCAGGAGTATTCCGCCAGTATTTCCAATCAGCTGGTACTGCCCATTATCGGTACCGAATTTCCGGTGGATTTTCAGGACGGTGATAGCAGCTGTCTGGCCTACATTCTCAACAGCAACCAGATCAGCACCATCATCAATGATGGTGGTCTGCGTTACTGGGGCAACCTGAACTGTTCGGATGATCCAAAGTGGCAGTTCTCTACCCATGTGCGAATCAACGACATCATTCTGGACAGCTCAACCGCTGCCCTGAAATGGGCCCGGGATCGCAAGATCAACAAAACCTTTGTGGAAGACGTGCTGGAAACTCAGAACAACTTCCTGGCTCGTGAAACACGCGCCCAGAATCTTCTGGGTGGTCAAGCCTGGGCCGATCTGGAGCTGAACAGTCCTGACGTTATTCTGGCTGGTGAATTCTATATGGATTACGACTTCACTTCGCCCGGAATTGCTCAGGCCATCACGGTCACCAGTCATTTTGTTAATGACTACGCCAAAGCCATTTTCAGCTGAAGCCTTTTAACGCTGAAAGCCATTACTAAGCAAAAAAGGAGAAAGCAACTATGGCAACCCCAAAAGTCTTAGTGGATTACAACTGGTCAGCTGATGGTGTCGGCAAGATCGGTCTGGTCCCGAAAATCAAACTGCCCGATTTCACCAAAGTCATGGAAGAGTATCAGGCTGGCGGTATGGCTGCGGCCATTGAAATCTTCATGGGCATGATCGAGCTGCAAACCATGACCGTCACACTGGCCGAGCCCGATCCCCAGGTACTAAAGCTGTTCAAATTCACCAACGGTGCTGAAAAGCAATTTACCTTCCGTTCGGCATTGGCCGGGCGTGGCAGTGCCGAAGGCTTTGTCGTTCGCTGCCAGGCTCAGCTGAAGAGTTTCAGCATGGAAGAGATCGAACGCAAAAAACCATCCACCTGTGACTTTGAGCTGTCTCTGGTCACTTACAAGCTGGAGCGAAACGGCGAAGTGCTTTTCGACATCGATGCCGAAGGCGGGACACTGATTGTTGATGGTGTTGATCTACGGTCAGATATCAACGGACTGATCGGTAACTGACGGGGGCTTGCTCCCGTTTTTTTACTTCATAACAAAAACAAACCATTAGAAAGCAGAGCCAGATATGAACTCTAAAAAAGAAATTAACCTCCATTTCCCCATCCAACTGGATGGAAAAAAAATTAATAAGCTGACTATGCGCCGACCAACCGTTCGTGACCGTCTGCTTGCCGCTAAAGACGAGGGAGCCAGCCCGGATGAAGTGGAAGTCAAAATGTTTGCCATTTTGATGGATATTCCTGAAGAAAACCTTCACGACATGGACCTTCTTGATTATGAGCAGTGTGCCAGGGCTGTGAATGATTTTTTAAAGAAACCCGGCTCTCAGTCCGGGACCTGAAAAAGGGGATCTACCTCCTTTCAAAAGACTCTGGTTGGTCGAGAGACGACATCATGAACATGAGTGAAGTTGAACTTTTGGACTGGCTGGAAATTGCTTGCAGTATTCGTAAAGAAGCCCAGAGGAAAGGCTGATGTCAGAGAACAAAGAACTGGGAATACGCATTACTGCACAGCTTGACCCAGCGGTAAAAAAATCTCTGGGCATTATGGCCCGCGATACCAAAAAAGCGGCCAAAGAGAATAAAAAAGCGGGGAGAATTGTTGGCAGCCTGGGCAGAACGTTCAAGACCAACCAGAAGATTACCGATCGCCTCAGAACGTCTACCTCAAGATTTCAAAACTCATTAAAGCGAACCACCCGAGCCACCGGTGATTTAAAAAGAGAACAGGATTCACTGGGGCGTTCGATCCGCAATAACGAAAGACGGATGAAACGCTTTGCTGCCACCAGAACCCGGCTGCAGAACAGTGGCCAGGCTTTGTCCGATCTCAGGGGAGAGGCAGGCGGAGTCATTGCCGGGGCAGTGACTGCAGTCGCCCCCATTATTTCTGCAGCCAGGAATGAAGAGCAGGAAGTACGACTGCGTACCGTGATCAACAGCAAGGATGTGGACGATGCCATGAAGAGCTCCAGAGATAAGGCTCGCACCATGGCGAAAGAAGGGGTCAGTACCATCGCCGAAAGCTTCCAGATTCAATACGCCCTCAACTCTGCCGGCTTAAATGCCAGAACCGCTTCTGCAGGTTCTTCAGTGGTAGCTCAAGTAGCCAGAGTAACAGCCGGTGATGCCGAGAGTGTAGGCGAAGTTATGGCTACAACGTTCAATAACCTGGGTTCAACCCTTCAAGGAACAACAGAAGAACGCTTTAGCAGGATTGGGGATCTACTGACCAAGACACAGCTCAAATTCCAGATCCGAAACTTCCATCAACTGGGCGAATCCATGAAGAATGCTGCAGGTCCAATGTCAGCATTTAAAGTACCCATTGAACAAGGCTTGACGTTGCTGGGTCAGATGAATAACGCCGGTACCACAGGCGCAGAAGCTGGTACGGCCTTTCGAATGATCATGAACCAGATGAACAAGGCTTCTCAGTCACTGGATTTTGACATGGTCAGGGACTCAAACGGCCAGCTGGATCTGGTAACCACCCTGAACAACCTTGATAAGTCATTACAAGGGATGGATACCGATGAGCGAGCAGTCACCCTGCAGAATGTTTTTGGGGATGATGCTTCCAGCCCAATTACTTTGATTCTGGGCAGACTGGAAATGCTGGAACCTGCTGTAAAAGATGTCGATGAAGGCAGTAAAGGCTTGGTGAAAGACAGTTACCAATACTTTGAACAATCCACTTCAGGCCAGTGGCGAAAGCTTATGTCCAGCTTTGGCACCCTGGCAGACTCGATTGGCCGTGTACTGTTGCCGGGTGTCAATGCCGTGATTGGCCCTCTGTCTGTTATGGCAGGCTATGTTGCTGACCTCGCTGAAAAGTACCCGGAACTGACCACATTGATGGCCGGGGCTGCCGTAACACTCATGGCCTTTAAAACGGCTGTACTGGCTGCAAAGGTAGCCACCCTGCTGTTCGGGAAAAGCATGAAACTTACAGGGGCTAACCCAACCGCTCAAAAAGCATCAAAATCCAGCTGGTTATCCATGAAAGGTATGGGGGGGCTGTTGGTAGCCACTGGCGCTTTATCCATTGGCTCAACGCTGATGGATAACCAACTCAGCAAAAAAGAGAAAACCCAGTCCATCGCAACGGATGCTGGCGGTATTACCGGTGCATTGTCGGGAGCGGCTGTCGGCGCGGCATTAGGTTCTGTGGTTCCCATTATTGGCACCACCATTGGCGGTATTGTTGGCTCCATAGTGGGCGGTATGGGAGGCAGTTGGCTGGGAGGTAAAACCGGTGAATGGCTGGTTGAAGAGAATGATAATAAAACCGTCTCACCCGACGCGTCTGCAGGCCCCATGCAAACCTTGATTGAACGAATGCACGAAAAAGAAACCCTGGTTCAGGAAAAGGCCGCCGCCAGTGCCGCTCCCATCAAAGTTGAAATGGGTGATATCGTTTTGCAGCAACAGCAGGGTGAACGGGACGAAGATTTTCTGGTGAGAACCCGGTCGATCATTCGTGAAGAAATGGAGCGAGCCGCCGAGAAACTTCGCCGACAGCAGGAACGCTCACTGACAGACAATACCGGAGGCGCTTATGGTTGAGCCACAACTGGCTTTAGGGGAATACCGGTTCAGTGTGGCAACGGCAGCACTTCAGGAGCTGGAGAGAACCTCTGAATGGCGCTGGGCTGACAAGGATGTGATTCAGGGTAAACCCCAGTCTGACTTTATAGGCCCAGGGCTGGACACGCTGGAACTGAATGGCGTGATCTTTCCCCATTTTCGGGGAGGCCTGGGACAAGTAGACGCCATGAGGGCAGAAGCCAATAAAGGGGCTCCTCTGCGATTGGTTTTAGGCACCGGGCAAGATATGGGCCTGTGGACCATTCGACGGATTCAGGAAACCCAGCGCCGACTCTACGACCGGGGGATTCCCCTGAAAGTGGAATTCAGGCTGTCACTGAAAGAGTACCGGGGGAGGTAAGGCAATGGCTAAATACACCACCAAAGACGGCGACATGCTCGATGCTATTTGTTACCGCCACTACGGCAACCTCAACGGCACGGTTGAGCGTGTTCTGAATGCCAACCCAGGACTGTGTGAAAAGCCGTTGGTGATGCCTGCCGGTATAGTGATCGACCTGCCTGTTCTGGACTCTGCCGAAGTGAACGATGCCATTGATTTATTTGAGTGATCTCTTTGAGTAATCAACATGACTCCTGACTTCAAAGTAACGATTGGCGGCAAAGACAAAACGGCAGCAATCCGCGAGCGCCTGATCAGCCTTTCTATCACCGATGAAGCCGGGCACCGATCCGACAGCCTGATTCTGGAGCTGAACGACGACGGCAAGCTGTCATTCCCTTCCAAAGAGCAGGACATCAAAATATGGACCGGATACCAGAACCCCGCAACCGGCAAAAGTAACCTGGTCTTCCGGGGCAATTACCGGCTTGATGGTGTTGAGTTCCCCTTTCCTGAAGCCCGAATGATCATCTCGGCATCCGGTGCCCGGTTGAGAGGTTCCTTCACAACGCCAAAAGATGACGTATGGATCGAAACCACTCTGGGTGATATGGCTCTGACCATCGCCCGTCGCCACGGCTTTGACCTGGCTATGTCGGATCGTCTAAAGGCCATAGAGATTTTTTATGAAGACCAGCAGGCCCAAAGTGACTCCGACCTATTGACTCGGCTGGCGAGGCGCTACGACGCCACCATGAAACCTGTGGGGCATAAGCTGGTGTTCTTTGAAAAAGGGGATGGCCGATCCGTCTCGGGGCAGGCTTCAAAGCCAGAACCCATTCCCATTACCGAAGAAACACGAGGCACTGTAAAACTCAGCGGCCGTATTCGACAAAAATCGGTCCGGGCCAATTACCGGGATCTGGATGCAGGTTCCATAGGTTATGTCGAAACATCCAGCGAGCAACCTCAAACAGTGCTGGGCACTTTGCACGATTTTGAAGTGGATGCTCGTCAGGCAGCCTTTGCCGAGTTGCACGAGATCCAGCGGCAGCAATTTGAATTTATCATGAGCCGGATGCCGGCTAACTCTGCCCTGAGAGCAGAAGGCCTGGTGAATATCACCGGGCACCCCCGCCCCCAGGCCAATGGTGAATGGGTGATCAAGAGTCTGACAGAAACTCTGGATGAGCAGGGGCTCTGGCAGAGTTTTACGGCCAGCTATCCCAAGCAGAGAGTGAATAGCTTGCCTGACCCGGTAGCCAGTTGATTGAACTTTTGCTTTATTTGCCCCTCTATCTATGCTTGTAATATACTCAGCTGCCTGCCGATAACTGCAATGTTATAGGTTGTCAATCATGCCAATATAGGAGGAGTTTTTGAGCAAGACTACCGCTAAAAACGTTGCTGATTTTTTTCTGCACAAGATCCATGCCCATGGCGACGTGATCACCAATAAAAAAATTCAAAAAATGGTTTTTTACGCCCAGGCTTGGTATCTGGCTTGCTACGATGAACCCCTCATTCCAGAAGATTGCGAGGCCTGGGTTCATGGCCCCGTGTATCCGAAGCAGTATCACCGTTTCAAGTCTTATACCTGGAACCCTATTTCATTGAATCCGGATAAGCCTGATTTACCGGAAATCGTCGAGCAACATCTCATCGAAATCTATGACACTTTTGCCAGCTTCACCAGCTACCAGCTGGAAATGATGACTCATCAAGAGGCGCCCTGGCAGGATGCCAGAAAAGGACTGGCTTCAGATGATTTCTCTACCGCCATCATAAGCAAAGAATCCATGAAGCACTTTTATCGAAAGATGTCAGAAGACAATGCCGAAGAAACACAACATACGACCCACTAAAACGCCACGAAAAACACCAATCCCGACAACTCCAATCAAAGAGAAACATGTCAGCTTTTCATTCAAGCACCTGGATCTAAGTAATAATAAGTTTTCCATCTCGGGTAAAAATGCCCAGTATTTTTACAAGGTGTTGGAACGTTTAAAGAACCTGTCTGAACTGCTTCCCGGAGAGATACAACAAAACCGCTCTAATGCACTTAGAGCTCACCCTATAGAATGGAAACAAACCAGCGAACGTAAAGGATTTACAACGCTGAATACACAGCTTCAGGGGCAAAAGCCCTATCAATTTCAAGTTAGCGCCAACGAGCATGGACGTATACATGGGTTCTTCATTGGCCCTGTTTTCCATGTGGTGTGGCTCGATCCAGATCATAAACTTTACTCCTAGCCTTTGGGGTAAAGAGTTTGCCGAACCCAGTTACTTAAGTGTCTCAATAAAATCCGCTAAGGCATCCAGTTGTTGGGAATTCAACCGGGCTACGGCTTCTATCACGGTGACCAGCTTATCCGAGAGGGGTGCATCGTTGCGAAACATCGGCTCCCGTCCCTCCAGATACCAGTCAGTGGTAATGCCATACAGGCGGCACAGTTGAATCAGATCAACCTGTGTTTTCGGTCCTGCGCCACCATCCGTTTCCCAGTTTCTCACGGTACTTAATCCTTTACCCAGTGCCTGGGCTACTGTCTGAAGCGACAGTCCGGAAATAGATCGGGCCATTTTGCATCGTCGGTTTCGGTCTGCTGGGTGACTTGGCTTTTTCAACGACATTAACAGGTCATCCAGAGCTCTATTGATAGCGGTCAAGACTAGGTAGGGTTGGTATTGTCTACCCACGTAATCCTCAGTAAAAGATTACGTGGCACTCTTGCAGTTGCCAGACAATAGCCTTATTAATATACTGTATTTATATACAGTAAAAATCAGGGAAGTCAGAGGTCACCATGGCAGAAGAAGTCAAAGAACCAGCCAGAGTGCAAAGCAAGCAGTACATCTTGATCGATGCGGCAGAGCTCGAAAAACTGAAGCGGGCGCGTCAGTTGATATTAAGAAGGGTAGAGGCCGAGCAGGAATCCAGACCCGAGGCCAGGCTGAAAAAGCTGGCCATCATCCGGCTGGATACGTTGGAGTGGTGTAAGCAGGAAAGCGCCTGAATCAGTTCCGGGCTTGGGGGATCAGCTGGCGGATCAGCAGTTCCAGCTGGTCAAAGCGTTTGTCCACTTGGTCAAAACGGTTGTCCACCTGTTCAAACTGCTTATCCACCTGATCAAAGCGGGTTCGGTTTTCCATATCCGTCTGGTCAAACCGCTTCTCCAACTGATCAATGCGGGCATTGGTTTCTTTGTGTTGCTCATCGCAGCGCTTGAAACCTGCCATAGTGGCCTGAACCAACGCAGCAAGATCAGACTTTACGGACGAAACATCAATCTTCAGACCCGCAATATCATGCTGGTTGGTCAGCGCAATATTCTTGATATCGGCACACACCTTTGCCAACCCGTGCTGGTTGGCGTCCAGCTGCCTGTGCTGCTCTTCCAGTTTATCCAGTCTCGACTCGACCGACATAATTACACCTCATGTTGTCGTTGCGTTTCTCAGCATAGCAGAGTCACTGGGGGTTATTTCAACACTTCAAGAAGGCTTAAAATATTGGAGCTATCGAGATCCTTAGGGGCCAACCCTTTGCGTTGGGCATGGCGGTAGGCAGAGGTATAGGTTCGGGCTCTTTGGTCCACCGACAAAATAATGTTTTCAATCATTGCCGTTTCATCAACCTGGGTAATCACCGCTCGCATCAAATCCATACTGACTTCCCCTGCGGGTTCGGGCTCATAGCAAGCATCAAGAATACGAATCAAGTCGTCTTTTGTATCAAGAGACAAGGGCTCAAGCTTCCCAGGTATTTTTTTATCACCATAGAGGGAGAAAGGACCCAGAAAGCCAATCCGTAATACATCCAGATACTCTGAATTAAGGTAACTTTCTTGCCAGCGATCAGGGTTCTGCTGGTATTTATCTAACAGCAGATTTCTTGTTGCATTGCCTACAGGCCCTGTCAGGTACTCTCGATACATGAATTTAACAGGCTTGTCTTTGTGCAGATATTCAACAGGATGACTCAACTCAACAACCAGCCTGGGACCATCATGGATCAGGTTGATGATACTGCCCTCAATATTAATATGAGCCTCTAGATGCTCGGCCAGCTCACTATCAGAATCGCAAGTATCTATTAGAAAAGGTGCGCCAATATCTTCCAACAGCCAGTTCAGGCTAACGTTCTCGGTCCGGCAAATAGCTATAAGAACCTCAGATCCAGGAACACTTCCTTTATTGATATGTTCGGTTACACCTCTTGAAAAGCCTAAAACCCTGATAAATGGAGTAATTTTTCTACCATTCAGCAGATAGTTAAGTCTTTCTTGAAATTTCTGCATAAAAAAATAACGTGATATTATTGACTATCATAAATATATGACTTAATTTGAATATCAATCGCTAAATAATCACATATTAATGACATTTTGTCGATTGTTAACAAATCACCCAAAAGAGGATTAAACCATATGAGGGAAAGCAAAAGCACCAAAATCATCGGCATTCGTCCTACTGACAATATTTTGAGCAGACAGATAGAGCGCCTGGCAACGTTAGAACGCCGTACATTCTCACAGATGGGTCGAATTCTGTTGGAAGACAGGGTGACTGAGATGGAAAAGGAGCTGGGTTTGCCCCCCATTGAAGAGGCAGAAGAAGGTGGTAACGAGACAGGTCATGCGGCCTGAAAAAGAAAACCCCGCTGTTGGTAGCAGCAGGGCTGATATATGAAATCAATTATCGAACAAGGCTAAGAATATGAAATCATTGATCGAATTGCAAATCGCTGTACTGGGTGAAGATCAAGCAGGCATTCAGGATTATCTATGCGAAATCGACCGTAAAACAGAATCAGAACTGTTTCAGCGTGCTGGTGAACATTTTGGGTTTAAGACTGTGGTCGTTGAAGGGCGAGCTTGCGCAAACCGGGCGACTATTTCTTCAGTCTTAGGGTATCAGAATGAGTCTGGAGTGCGGATGGCCTGCCAAAGACATGAAATCAGGTCCGAAAAAATTACAGCCTACGCACAAAATGTGCGCAAGCTCATTACTGAAGAGCTTGAACTACATGTAAATGATGTCAAAGCCAATCTCATTAATTGGGATGGCTTTCTGATTGCTGCAATGCATTCAACCACTAAAGAAGGGAAACTTGTACAAAAATACCTCCTTGAATGTGAACGCTCAGTTCGCATTGCTAACGGCATTGACCTGGATCTTCACAAGGTTCGTGAAAACCAAATCAAAGAGCTGGATCAAGTTTCCAGAATCTTGGCAAGAGTTGATCGGATCAAAGATCCTGTAATGAAGAAAGCTGCGCTTGCAGAGCTAAATGATGTATTGGGCGGCACCCTGAAACAGCATGGAATGCAGTTTGATCTATTGAATGGAGAAAGCCAGTAAGACCATTCGTACATTATGTACGCGTTAATTCGGACAAAATGTCCGGTCTGAAAAAAAGCTCGAACACGCCTGTGGCAGCAGGCATTAAAAAGCCCCCTGGCAGGGGGCTTAGGTTGGGGCAGAGCTGGCAGGCTCTTACCCCCTTGTGGCGCTGGTCACCCAGATAGCTCGAACACTTTCACCACACAGCGATGTTAACACACCGCTATGGGTATGAAGATAGACCAGCGCCTCCTTTTTATCTACGTGATAACCATGGAGGCATTACGTGAACCCCATCAACCCAACCACAGGACTGGCCGACACCACACTGGTCGAACAGGCCATGAAGGCCACAGTCCGAAGCTATAAAGGCGGTGCCCATGCTCTGGGTATCCACCTCAATAAATCACCCGGTGTGCTCTCCAACGAGATCAACCCCTCCCAGCCCCATCATAAACTGGGTCTGCTGGATGCCGTGGCCATTATGCACCTCTCTCAGGACTTTCAAATCCTGAAAGCGATAGCGGCCTGTGTGAATCACTCCATTGTTCATCTTGGCGATTTCGCCGCCACCTGCGACACCGAATTGCTCGACATCTATGCCCAGTGGCATGCCGAAATCGGCGATGTTTCCCGAGAAGTGTCCGCCGCCCTGGCGGACGGGCGCATTACCCGGGATGAATTTCATCGGATCCGCAAAGAAGGCATGGA
Organism: Endozoicomonas sp.; assembly: GCF_051008435.1. Lineage (GTDB taxonomy): Bacteria > Pseudomonadota > Gammaproteobacteria > Pseudomonadales > Endozoicomonadaceae > Endozoicomonas_A. The sequence goes on from NZ_JBPCXO010000024.1 coordinate 33,138, forward strand.
GCAGATTCATTTTTTCTTTGAGTTCCTGGCCCGTGTAGAGGCGCTGATTGATGAGTGATATTCCGCCAGCCCTTCGCAAGCTGGGGATCACCACCGTCAGCGACAACCTGGAACCCGAGCAGGTCATCGACCCTAAAAAGGCCTCGGCCTATGCCCGGATCTATTTTCGACAGGAGTTAATGGAGTTCCTACAGAAGTACCAGGAACGGCAGGAGAACGACTCATGCCAGTACGACCCGAACACCAGTGGCGACGCACTCGACGACAGTATCGTTTCGTAATGCCGGTGGAACCCACTCAAACCATGTTGCAGGAAGCCTGGGAACGCTCAGGCATGAATACGCCCTTTCAGGAAGCCATGAACAACCCCACCCTGGCCCGACTGATTCGGATGATCGCGGTGCAGGGCTACAAGAAGAAAGCCGTTAGCTCATAAAAAAGCCCTTAGCTAATAAAAAGCCGTTGGAGGCGAAACCGTATGAAGTTTTTTACCACCTATTTCACCGCGAGCGAAGAAAAGAAGTTGCTCGCTACCATCAAACAACAATCGGCAGATATTTATGCCGAACGTGATTACTGGTGGATGGTGCTGGCCCGCCATACCGCTGTCCGGGTGTGTGTGCTCTCAGGCCTGACCGTGGGCGATGCACAACAGGCTATCAGCCGTGAACGCCTGCTCATTCGCCCCCAGATCAACAAGCGCCAGAAAGAGCAGGAACTGTTCGGCAAGAAGATCATTATCGAGGCGCTGCGCAACCTGGTGCGTATTCATAAAAAGATGGCCCGGCCTGAAGACTTTGCCAACCTCACCTTTGAACAACGGCCCCTGATCCTTTCCCGTAAACACAAGGCTATGAGTGTTCGCAGCTTCCAGGATCGTATGAGCCTGTGGTGTGAGAAAGCCGGGTTGGAAGCGGGTTCACCCCATTGGTGGCGACACACCTGGGCCAAGCGACAAATTAAGGCCAGTGATGACGTAGCCCGCACTTTGATGAAAGTACAGGTTTGGCTCGGCCACGAAGACCCCAAAACCACCGCTATCTACACCCAGCCTGACAAAGAAGAAATGACGGATTTCGGGCGGTATGCGGTATGAGCGTTCAACACAACAACATCAAGAAAGGAGAACACCGATGCTGATTCTGGCTCGCAGAAACGGAGAGAGCATCCGGATTAATAACACCGTCCGGCTGACGCTGCAGTCCCATAACGAACATCAGGTAAAGGTGCTGCTGGAGTCCCCAAAGGGCAAAGCCATTCTGGTGCGTCCGGTGGGTAAAAAGCTGTTCAGTGAAAACGGTGTGCATATCAGCACTACCCGCACTCACCAGGGCATGTTGCGCTTTGCTTTCCGGGCTCCCCGTCATATCTCCATCTGGCGTGAAGAGATCTGGCTGAAGATGCATCAGGAAGCGCATAAGCCGCAAAAAAACAAGGAGGTCGCCTGATGGACGCTGCTTTTAAAGCCCAGGGCCAGAAGGTCGTCCAGCCGCTGGTTGATCTGGCCTTCACTGATACGGGGGCGGCAGAAGCCGCTGCCCAGGTGCTGCTGAGTTGTTACGACGGCTCCCGCTATCACCTCTGCGTCAGGGATCTTTGCCTGCTGGATGACAAACATTACCAGGCAGCACTGCTGGTCATTCGTCTCAGGATTGAGAAAGGCATTGAGCCCCATGAGCTGTTTGACGACACAGAGCTCTTTTCAAAACTCTGCAAGCGCTGGGATACACAGCTGAATGTGATTTCCCGGGGAGAACAGTATGAATGCTGAAACAGTCCTGAACTCTGAAAAAGCCCTGAACTCTGAAACCGTCTACGACTTTGAGATGGAGCCTCTGGAGATCACCACAGAAGAAGCCAACGTAATGGGCAAACTGGTCAGCCATGTCCGACAACAGCACCTGACGCTAAACGGCTCACTGGAAGACCACGAAGCCCGCATGGTGTTGAGACTCTTAAACGAGATCAATAACAGTATTTATCACGTGGGCGCTCCTGAGAACATCCAGGAAAACAAGGAGGCCGCCAATGGATAAGGATCTGCTGGGGTTTCGCTGTGAGTTTGTGCCGGGCTGCTGTTTTCCGAAGTACCGTCAGGCCGCCCGATGCAGACCCGCAAAGAGAGAAGACCTTCACCGCTGCCCTGGCTCTGAACAGTGCAGCAAGCCGGAAGCCTGCCGGGTACGGCAGATGAATAACATTAAGAAAGACTACTGAAACGCAAACTGTTGGCAGGCAGTTTTTCAGTGTCTACAGCGCCTATAAAAGGTCAGGAAAGACAAAAATGGCTCGAACCCGAAAAAAAATAAACCTCTCCCGCATGGCCCGGGAAGAGAAGCAGAAAACCTGGAAGCGGCTTAAACAGGTCAACCCGGATATGGCCGCTCTGCTCCAGGATGCCAGCTTTCAATCCTTGCGTGATCACTTCAATGCAGAAGTACTAATCGATGCCTCTTCGCTCAATGACTCGCTCAATGAAGAGATGGAGGCCTCGATCCATGGCTAGCATTGATCAGTTGAAAGAACGCATTGACCTGAACGAGTTGTGCGAACTCCTGAATATGAAGCGGGATGGCAAACTGAAGCAAAGTGGTGAGGCGCTGTATCACTCCCCCTTACGGGATGACAAGAACGCCAGCTTTTCGGTTTATCGTCGAAACGGTGAACTGCGCTGGAAAGACCACGCTACCGATGAAGGCGGCAGCATCATTGACCTGGTCATCTACACCGGCCAGGCTCCTGATACTTCCGAGGCAATCAAGTGGCTGCATCAGGAATTTAATATCCCTTTTGACAAGTCTGACGCCCCACAGGAAAAGCGCAGCCGTGAAGCCTGGCTGGCGGATCAGGTGATGCAGCAGCCAGAGGAGTCCATCGGTTACCTGGTCGATGAACGTCGTCTGTCTAAGGAAGTGATCGAACAAGCCATTTCAGCCAAAACCCTGGGGTACTCTGACTACACCCGCACCGATAAAAAGCCCGGTGAAAAGTTTTATGGCGGCCCTGCCGTCGCCTTTATCTGCAAAGATTTTGCCAGCCGAAAAGTGACAACGGTTGAATACCGTTATTTTGACAAAGCACTCAATGGTGGCGTGAAAAGCCACTGTCACGGCGAAAAAGGCCCCGCCTTCTGGTGCCTGAGCCACAGCCATATCAAGCAGGCCCACACCGTTGTTCTGGTGGAGTCGCCTATTAATGCCCTTTCGATGCACTGCACCAGTCTGGCCAACAAAGGCTGGGCTGCCCTGGCCGTTATGGGCGCCAGTAATCTACACGAAAAGGACTGGAGCATTCTGGAAGGCAAACGAATCATCTGTGCCTTTGACAACGATGAACCGGACGAGAAAACCGGCTATCGCCCCGGTGCCCGTGCTGCCTGGTCAGTGCACGAAAAACTGACAGCGCTGAACATGCCCTGCCAGTTTGTAGATCATCTGTCCGGTAATCGTTGGGAAGGTGTGAATGATCTGAACGACTTTCTGGTGAAGTACGGGCTGGAAGCTGGCAAAGGCACCTTAACCTCTGCCCTTCAGGAACTGGAGCCCTGGCTGATACCGGGTCTGCCCGGAAAAATTGATAAGGACATGGTCAGCAATCCGGGCAAGCCCCGTCTTTTTCTGCCTGATCACGATTACAGTATTTACTGGAAATTTCGGGTCAGGCCCGACTTTACCCAGCTGCTGAAGATCGGCAAGGACGAAGACGGTAACGATAAAATAGAACATCAGGATCTGTGCGGTTTTCGTATTGCTGGCTTAAGTCGTGTATCCATTCAAAGCGCTACGGCCACCATGAGTGGTGAGAAAGATGCTCAGCCCAATACTATTTTTGCTGCAACGGTTCAGACAGCTCGGCACGGTGATCTTTTACAGCGTCGTGTCTTACAGGATGATCAGCTGCACAATCCGGAACAATGGAAAAAGTTTGGTCCTATCTTCTCCCCGGCCAAATTCTCCCGAATGCTCAATATCATGGAACGGGCTACGGACATTGGCGCCAGAGACGCCATTAATTTTGTCGGACTGGCTTGGCGCAATGGCCGTCCGGTATTGAACGAAGGCCCGGACTGCTATTTCACAGAACCTGACAAGCAGTGCCCTTATCACAACCTGAAGTTTCCCAGCGGCCCTGTGCATCAAGGTCGCAGAGTGATCGACGCTTACCAGACTTCCTTTACTCATAACGCCTCGCTCATTCCTCTGGTTTGGTCTTTGGGTGCCCACTTGAAAGCTTTTTTAGGTTTCTGGCCCCACTTCATCCTCCAGGCAGGTAAAGCTGCAGGCAAATCAACCCTGGTCAAGCGAATGGAAAGAACCATTGGCATGACCATGTTCGGTGGCCAGAGCCTGCAGACTGAGTTCCGTTTACTGACGTCCATATCCCATACCAACCACCCGGTAGGCTGGGAGGAACTGTCCGCTCGCAGACAGGACATCATTGATAAGGCCGTGGCCATGCTGCAGGAGTGCTACCAGTTCACCGTGACACGACGTGGTACGGATATGACAGAGTACGTACAGTCAGCTCCTGTTTTGCTGGCGGGTGAGGACGTGCCCGTCAACACGCTGCTGGGTAAGGTGGTGCGCTCTGACCTGACCAAGAAACAGAATGGTGAGATGCCTGAAGACCTGCCGCGTTTCCCTGTACGTGAGTGGGTTAAATGGCTCTCTACTCTGGATCGTAAACGAGTGCGGGAATTGCACGGTAAATGCCGCCAGTTCCTCATGAGTAAAAGTGCCACCAGTGGTGAAGACGACGGTGCTAACCGGATGGTTGGCAACTACGCAGCTATTTATTGCGCCTGGAAGCTGTTGTGTGAATTTCTGGAACTGCCCAGTAACCAGGGCAACTTTCCCATGGATCTGCTCAGCACCATGAACCACCACGTCACCGAAAGTAGTTCGGATCGTGAGCCTTGGGTCTGGATCATGGAAATCGTGCTGGGCGAGATCGACGCTGGCAACTTCAAGTTCCCTTATCTCTTTGAAAAGAGTCCCAACGATCCGGACGAGTCGCTGCTGTTTATTCGCTTCACCCACATCATGCAGCACCTCTCTACCAACAACAGCTTAAGAGCCAAGTTTGACGCCATGCCGGTAAAAAGTGCCACCGTCTTTTCCCGGCAGGTCAAAGACGCCGGAGTCTGCCCAGAGCCGTTCCGGGACAAAGAGCGCTCCATCGGTACCAAACGAGTTGCCCACCTCTACGGCCTGTCCCTGACAGAGCTGGAACGATACGGGTTGAGCGTGAGTGTGCCGGAGGTGCAGGGGAATGGATACGAAGAGAACAAACAAGAAGCCTGAGAGGTGAATCATGAAAAATAAACTGACCGATTTGAACAACCATCTTTTTGCCCAGCTGGAGCGTGGGAAGAACAACACGGACCAGTGTCCAAAGGGCATCTTGTCGCGTTCATTGATGGTGACCGGTCCAACGTGACGCTGGAAAACCTGGAACTGATCACCCGTCGTGAAAGTGCGCAGATTAATAAACTGCGCTGTTATGCCCAACCAACAGATATTCAGCCTACGGTGCGCCTGATCGGCAAACTGAAGGCCCGGTTAGGTGAGTTGGAAGAATCAAAAGAGGGCTGATTATGAGCGTTTACGGAAAATGCACTGTTTGCAGATTCGAAGGATTTAACGACAGAACTGAAGGCGGTTCTGTCTGTGAAGACTGTCGTGATTATTGGTTGTTTGGTGAAGACAATTGCGATGAGTGCGGCGGCCATGGGTTGGTGATGCCTGGTGATGAATGCCCTGACTGTGATGGCTCAGGAGTAGAGAAAGAACTGCCGGGTTACATAGCGTTCAAAGTTGATTTTGGCTATGACCTGACTCCCAAGGAAAAAGCGCTTGTTAAGAAGTATGAGTACGTTGCAGATGATCCCAGCGTATGGGGTCTCGAAGCATAACTCAAACTCGTTCCCATGCTCTGCGTGGGAATGCATATCAGATCGAATAATCAGGAGATAGAAGATGCCGATATTTGCGAACGTCAGACCCGAATCCAAGTACTTTGCCGGCCAGGCTCAAGAAGAGCCATTCCCCGTCACTCTGGTTCCAGATGGTGGCGGCTATCACTGGCAAGGCGGTGTCGGTGGGAAATATCGAACCATGGACTTGTTTTTCTTTATTAAACAAGAAGACCGGTTCCGTGAATTCAACTTACCCAACCTGTCTGAGATTCCGCAGCTGGAAATAACCAAGAACGCCATCCTGAACGGGGTTGGTAATCATTGGGGTTCAGGTTATTGGGAAAAGGTGAGTGAACTGGCGGAAGAGCTTCTTTCAGCTGCCAGGGAGGAATATCAGATTCAGGCAAATCGGGAGGCTGAAGAACGAGAGCGGGAACTCATACCAAAACCGTAACAAAACGCGACGTTTTTGGTTCACGAGATCGAAAGAAAACCATTGCCACTATCTCTGAATGGGATCTGTACCAGCTGATTATGCTCTGCCGTGATTGGCAAGAAACCTGAGGTGAGAAGAGAGCTTTTTGTGGGGCATTTGAAAGAAAATCGCTTGATTCCACAGGTTTTTCCGGGCTTCCACAGCAGTCAAAAATAAAGAAAAAGGATACATATCAACACGTTGAGTTAAAAACAGTGAATTTCTCACGCCCACAGTTTGCACTGCCCCCGCCTGGGTCAATGCGAACACTTTTTTATCGCATCCAGAAACCCTTGAGGTGAATTGTGAAACAAGCAGTGAAAGGGGTCGGTAAAATATCGACTCCTTACACCCGATCAGGCTGCAATAGTCAGCCTGACACCCAGCGCTTTCAGCAGGCGATGCACGGTATCCCAACGGGGTTGAGCTTTGCCATTAAAAGCTTTGTAGAGGCTTTCCCGGTTAAGGCCGGTCTGCCGGGCCAGTTCGGTGACGCCTTTGTGCTTGACCACATCGCCCAGGGCGATAATGAACACGGCAGGATCATCGTCCAGATAAGCCTCGGTCAGGAACTCAGCAATTTCATTGTCCTGCAGCATTTCTACAGGGTTCATGGGGGTCAGTTTCAGAGCCATGAGTCAATCCTCCAATTGTTGCAACAGGTCTTTGGCTTTTTTAATGTCCCGGTTCTGGCTGGATTTGTCGCCACCACACAGCAGTATCACCATCTGCTGGTTGCGGAGCGTGTAGTAAAGGCGGTAGCCCTTGCCCACAAACAGGCGCATTTCACTGACGCCATCGCCTACCGGTTTGGTGTCGCCCAGGTTGCCCGCCTTCGCCCGTTCAATCCGCAGGGCAACGGCCTTGGCGGCCTGCCGGTCCCGCAACTGCCGGAACCACTGATTAAATATTTCGGTCGAGACCACTTCGTATTTCATGGCTTAATCGTAGCTTACAGGCTACGAATTAGCAAGCAAATAAAAGACTTGTTAACAAATCTAACAGAATGTTATGGTTGTTACGTGCTGGCCAAATCCAGCACCGGGATTGGAACCCCGAATACCTCAACGGCGCACAAGTCGCCCCTTATGATTGCGGCTTTTTTTGTGCGTAGCGCCCGTGCTTGCCTGTTTATGGCGGGTCGGGTGGGGCAGCCTCACGGCTGGCCGGTTCCCGTTGAGGCCGGTAGTTCCAACTCCACTCGATCCGCCTCCATCATGAGATTGGAACCTCTGGGAGGTGGTTTAAAAACCGACTCAACGGAGGCTGTCCATGACTGCCAAAATCATCGCCTTGCCCGTACGCGAGCGTGCCGACGCTGGTGCCGCTGCCCTCAAACTGCTTCAGGACTACATCCTCATCAATCGGGAAACCGACCCCGTGCGCCGCCTCGGTCTTATGGTCGCCTGGAAGCTCAACGTCGTCAGTATGGCTAAACAACAGCCGCTGCACTTCCAGGGCAATACGCTGTCTGCCGATTTGCTGGCGATGGCGGACGATCTCGAAAGCTGAAACCACTCACGACACGTTAACAATAAGACTGAAGCCGACGGAGGCTATAAAAATGACTCGTTACGAAAACGCCGTAGAGAAAGACTTTAATGCCTCACCCGTGCAGATGATTCCCCATGAGGATGAGCTCTGGATGACCATGGAGAGCATTGGGGCTGGGCTGGAATATGAGCAACCAAAAAGATATATAGAGCAGTTATACAACAGAAATAAAGAAGAACTGAATGAATACAGTTGTGTGGTAAAAGTCAGAGCAATACCTGCACCCTTCAATACGAGGGTATCAGGTGCACCTGCACCCCTCAATATGATGGGTGCAGACCCTACCTGCACCCGTCAATCTGACTCCGCAGGTCAGCGCCGATCGGTTCGTGTCTTTAACGAGAAAGGTGTGATGATACTGACCATGCTGTCCGGACAGCCCAAAGCCAGAGAGTTTCGCTCCTGGGCCGTTAAGGTGCTGACAGCGTACCGCAACCAGGAACTGGCACTCAGCCAGAAGCTGCCGCCCGACCATGACAAGTTCCTTGAGAAAATGGTGATCGAAGCTGGCAAGGGGAACGCCATGGCTTATCAAGTCTTGCAGAAGAAATACGGCATGGAGCGTGAAATCCCACCCTACGTCGTTTGCGAGCACTGCGATGGCCTGGTGAATGTTGACAAGGCAAGGCGACCAACGGCTGAGACACTTCGTTTAAGAGGTATTCTGAATTGATGACTTACTCAACGCAATTTTGCACTGAGTAGATTTAACGGGCTCAAAACTGAGCTCGTTAAACTCAGCTCACCTTAAAATTCAGGCGAGCTATTTATCCCTCCAGACTGCCCCGCCTGCCCTACTGCATTTAAAAAACCACCTTCCTATTGTTGTCGGACTCCCCCGTACCCCCTGCGAATAGCCTGCGGCGCTGCCCTTGTGGGCGCAATGCGCCAGACCAGGAATGAGGCAAGGCGTCCGGGTCTGTTTCTCGATGGGGGTCACGGGCGTACTGCTGAAAACCCGTCAATCCGTGGTGCTCGAATGCTAACTGCTTGTTTTATTTCGATTCCTGATTTTTCGCTGTCCACGCTGACCGGCTTTTTCTCCACGCTGACCGCCATTTTCTCCACACTGCCGTTTTTATCGCCTCTCTCTTTATATTTATTTATTCCTTTGAAATAGAAGAAGAAAGAAGAGAAAAGAGAAGGAAAAAGAGAGGGGAATGTAACCACGAATTATGAACTGCGCTTTTTTCCCTCCCACGCATTATTTTTCACCCGTGGGCGTATTTGTGGAACAAAAAAGGCTGTAATATCAATAAGATATGGTAAAATTAAAATTAACCACGCTCCCACGCTGCGCTACGCCCCTGGGGGGGTTATGAAAAATAAAAACGCTCCCAATAATGCCCGTGCAGATAAAGAATTACTGCTGATTGAAGACTGGCTTACTTTTCTGATCACCAGTAAAGGCCGTTCTCTCTCAACGATTAATAAATACCGTGGCTATCTAAAACAGCTTCAGCTCTATCTGTTAGAAGAACATAAAGCCCTGTTACTGACGGCCAGCTCTGAACACCTGGAAAACTACACGGGGCTTTGGCTGCATAAAAAGGGGGTTGCCCCAAAAAGTCGTCATGTCACTGTAGCGGCCTGCAAAGGTTTTTATCACTGGCTTCAGGATAAAAGCCATATCATCTCTGACCCTGCTGCCCAGCTTGAATACCCTAAGACTGGTCGTAAGCTGCCGAAGCAGTTAGGTCTTTCCAATGCTGAAAAACTGTTAATGCAACCTGATATCAATTCATTCACTGGTTTGCGTGATGCTGCAATGCTGGCTCTTTTGATGAGTTGCGGCATGCGCGTATCCGGTCTGGTCAATCTGAATCAGGAGCAATTGTTCTGGTATCAGTATCAAGATAAACAGCGTCTGGCTCTGCTGGTGACAGAGAAAGGGGGCCACGAGAGAGAACTGCCTGTCCCCCATGAAGCCATGTTGTTACTTCAGGCCTACCTGGGACATGATGAGCTGCAAGATATTGACAGGACACTGCCCAGTGGTGAGCAGGTTCTGTTTGTCAGTGTTCGCAATCGAAGAGTGCCTGAACATGAGTACAGAGGTGAAGCCAGGCGACTGACCGAGAAGTCAGTCTGGAGTTTCATGCAGAAATACGGAGAAACTGCCGGACTGCCAGAAGAGCTCTGTCATCCCCACGCCTTACGCCACATGTTGGGCGCTGAAATGATGGAGGAAGACATTACTACCCTCCAGATTCAGGCCATTCTGGGCCATTCCGATCCTAAAACCTCTGAGATCTATGCCCGGATCGCCCGGGGCAAACTGACTGAAGTCGTAGATAAAGCCAATCCATTAAGAAAGATCAAGACAGCAGTATCCCCCCTGGTTCAGGAAATGAAAAAGCGAGGAGCGCTATGACCCAACCCAAACCACTCAATAATCTGGTGCTGGTTGACCGGGCCAGTAACCCAACAACATCCGAGGGAGGTATTGTTCTACCCAGCAAAGACGAACCTCAGCAGTGCCATGGCATTGTTCTGGGAACAGGAGCCAAGGTTACTGAGCCAATTAATGAGGGCGATACTGTGTTGTTCAGTCGCTATTCAGGAACAGAGCTGACCTTCCAGGGAAAAACTTATGTACTCATTCGAGAAGAAGAGCTGCTGGCCACGGTTTAGATATCCGATCCAGCCACAGGCTTCCATTCTTGAACCGGCAGGGTAATAGAACTGGTATAGCCTAGACCTGAGTATTTCTTTAAACCCAGTAATACCGGAGGTTTCCGAACGATGTTGGATGTACTGGAAACTTCCCTTTAGAACGGCCAATAACGTCTCTGGCAGGAGATGGCCCCAACTGCGTACTATCCCATTATGCGCAGTTCAACAGCTCGAACACTACGGGAGATCAATAACTTATGGACGCTCATCAAGGAGAAAAGCGCAGTACAAATCAAAAATATCGGGATGATCACCTGCAGATAGACCTACTACAGGAGGGGGTGGGGGCTCGGCAAGAAAGAACACTCCTCCCCCAAGGGCTATCTCTTTATCACAAATCCCAAACTTGACTTATCCTTTTCAGCGATGAGTCAAGGTTATGTTGCCATTACCTCCTGAACAATGGGCGGAACTTACTTTTGGGTGTGCAGATTTGGGTGATA
>NZ_JBPCXO010000025.1:0-4995 GCF_051008435.1 Endozoicomonas sp.
CATTGATCTTCTGCGTCTGTTTTACCCTTCTTTGGTGAATAGCAAAAAATCAAAACCCTATTCTGTAGGTTTCATGCATTCAGGAGGTGAAAAACCTCTCTCTAATCAAGAAATCACGGATTCAGGACTTTCATAATGTTCAAGCGACCTGAAATGAGCAACCACCTTTTTGAGAACGGCTTTCCCAATATGGGTCTGCCGGGCACCCATTAATTCAGACATCACCCGCCCTGGGGTAATGCCTTTCTGATACCCTATAAAAGCCACCAGTAAGGCGGTTCCCAGCGAAGAGGCCAGAGGTCCGCTGATTTTATTCAGGGACATACTGGCAACCGCAGCAACCATCAACATGTGACTGGTTTTGAAACGCTGCGATTCACCAGAAATATAAGGCTCATAGCCAGCTTGATAGGCTGAGTCTGTCAGGTTGCCGGAGAGTGACTGAAACAGAGAATTTTCTGCCTCGTTGAGCTTGGAGGCCATAAATTCTGGATGGATACGAACAACCTCCAGACGAATATTTGTATCAAAAGAAGCGATCTGCCTTTTCTCTACATAGCCATCAGAATCCAGCTTTTCACTGGATAACTCAGGAAAAGGTTCACCATTAACAACCATGCATCCAACATTTTTGTAAAAGGCTTTTTCAATTGCTTCTTTAACAGGAGCTATAAAACCATAATCACTTTCAGATTCTAATACTGGTGAATACCCACGATGTGAAACCTGAATCAGAAACCAGTTCGCGTCTTTAAAATTTGAAACATCCATTTCGGAACAGATGTAAAACTCAAATTTCTCTTGGTCATCACCGTCCAATGTGCTCTCGGAATGACAGAAACCTGCAGCAAGCATTGAAAGCAAAAAAATAAATTTTGCCAACAGTTTCATTTTTACTCCTGATTATTTTATTAAGCAAAGCGAAACAGCTTTTAACTTCAGAAATAACATAGACCAGTAATATTTGAAGGGAAGTTAATTTATCAACAGAAAAATGATTCAAAAAATACATCTACAAAAACATCCACTCAAAAACAAAGAGATAGAAATTAAAATGAGAAAACATTAGTAAAAATCAACCAGACAATTTTATTACTCGTTATTATTCCGTATCAATTTTGGCCAATAACTTAAGAGCATCTCCGAATAGTCAGTCATCCTCTTCACCTCATCGACTCATCAACAAGCCCCTATCAATGTCAAAAAGACCAGTACAACCATGAAAAATATGACAGAGAATGCAACAATTGGACATCTACAGATTTAGTCTTGCTGCCAAGCAGTATAAAATGCCGCCGTTACCCTAACCAGAACCTCAACATGCACATCACTCTAAAACAGCTCAAGGCGTTCCGGGCTGTCGCAAGTCTCGGACAGGTTCGCCTGGCTGCCCAACAGCTTAGCCTTTCTCAACCGGCCACCAGCATGGCTATTGCCGAGCTTGAAAATCAGCTGGGCTGTCAGCTGTTCGACCGAACCGGCAACAAACTCCTGATTAATCACCAGGGCGAGCTGCTTATGCCCCTGGCCTCTGAGCTGCTGGATCGCACCTCAGAAATAGAGACTCTGTTCAGAGACCTGCAGAACACTGAGTCCGGCCACCTCCGAATCGGTGCCAGTACCACTATTGGTAATTACCTTTTACCCGACATTCTGGCTCAGGTTAGTGCTGACTTCCCCAATATCAGCTTTAACATGGATATCCGTAACACAGAGAACATCATCAGCCGTGTAGCCAGCTTTGACCTGGACATTGGCTGTGTTGAGGGTCCCTGTCAGCATGAAGATATCGATGTCATTCCCTGGCAGGAGGATGAGCTGCTGGTCATCTGTGGTCCCGATCACCCTTTGGCCAAAGAGGGAGAAATCTCTGTGGAGCAGCTGAACAACCAGAACTGGATCCTCAGGGAATCAGGCTCCGGTACCCGTAATATTTTTGATCAGCATCTGGGACAAAAACTGACGGATCTGAGCGTCAAGATGGAATTGAATCAGTCAGAAGCCATCAAAAAGCTGGTGCAGTATGGCCAGGGCATCAGTTGCCTGTCCCGGCTTTGTGTCAGCCATGAGCTGGAGCTGGGAGAGCTGATTCCTATCAAAGTCTCCGGAATTACACTGAATAGAACCCTTTCTCTGCTGCTTCATAAGAAAAAGTATCAGAGCCATATCATTCAACTGATGCTGAAAGCTCTGGGCTGGCAGAAACCGGAATATTGACTATCTTTGGTGAGCTGCTGATGAACAAAATACAAGGGAAATACCTTGCAGCTCATTCCAAAGCTTTCACATTCACAACTGAACTACGCCGCCAGACTCAGTGACAAAACAGTCTGGCTCGGTGCCCTACTGCTGTTTTCAGCTGCGGTGCTGACTGGCTGTTCTTCCGGGCCTTCTTCGCAGGAGAAAGGAGAAGTCGCCCTGGAAAAGCTGGATGTGAATGAACTGAAAATGACCATGCTCGCTGATATCTCCAGCACTGTTGTCAGCGACGGTGAGCTGGCCAGCAATATCAAAACCGATATAGCCCGTCTGGCCATCACTCCCCTGAGGCGCTCACCCGAAGTTCAGATTGCTGGTAATGATGAGATTACCCGCCCTGTGGCCGTCAGTTTTCAGAAAGCGTTTGAGCAAAGCCTGATGAATATGATTGATGAGGCCCAGCTCAGTCAGGCTGCGGCCATTATCCATACCCGAAAACCGACCACCCCTATGTGTAACCCTGCAGGTAAAGCACTCAGACAAACGATGTCTGTGTCTATGCAGGATGACCCACACCGAGCCAAAACCATAGAAGACAGAACCGTCACCCTGCGCAGAATGGCTCAGAACGGTCCTCCTATGGAGTTGTATGTCGCTTATGTAAAAGGGGGCCTTGATAAACGCTCACCGGAAGAACAATTGATCTACAAGAAAGAGATCAATGACCCCGCCAATACCAGCCTTCATGATGAACAGATGGCCTGCACCGAAATGCCGGATGAAATAGTAGGCGCGTCCTATGTATTGACCACCAAACTGGGACATACGCTCTACTTCGCCAATAATGGCACACAGGCGGCGGATGCAGGAGGCAGCACACTCTGGCGTTACTGGTTTGGGAGCCTGAAAGATGCTCCCGTCAACAAGCGCTACAAAGAGGTATTCAAGTACCTGAAAGAGTGTGGCCTGGATATTCCTGACATCCCACTCTGATCAGTCCTTGATGGTGTATTCACTCAGATGAATGCAGTTCATCCGGTTAAAATCGATAAACCGGGCACAGCTTTCTACCATTGCATTCCTATTCTTCGCCAGTTTCCGATCATCATCGATGGCATCAAAAAAAGCATGAGGGGAATCCATGGCATCCGTAGGGAAATGCTCTTCCACAATGGCGATATAGTCCAACGAGTCTTCTGTCAGCTTCCGAACCACAACATGCTGTCGGTAGCCAAAAGTAGACTGCGTGGCCACTGCAATAGCACCGTGACTGTCTTTCCAGATAGACAAAAACTCTTCATCACTCAGATCCGCCCGCTTGTTTAAACAACATAATTGCATGGAACCCGGGGTTCTTTGTCTCTCTTCAGAAGGTGCAGTCAGTATTTCTGACTCGGTCACCAGATAGCCTTCTATCCTGCTGCAATAGGGCGCCATCAGAGCTTCCAGCTCTCTATGATCATTGGCTGACTTAACCCAAAATGAAATCATTGCATCAGGAAGAGGACCGCAGTGCTCCTGCTTAAGGCCTTCAGCCCTGGCAACATCTGCATCGCTCAAACTGACCCGCAGATTCAGGACATTATCCTGTTTCATTAAGTCTTCGCTCAGCAAACCCAGAACCACCTCACAAAAGGCAGGCTGTTGAAAGTCTTCACCTGCTTTCAACAGATAGATAATTTTTTCCACGTGTCTTCCTTTATTCTTGTTCTGCCGTGAAAGAGATAGCTTAGAGATAATCGCAATCCAGACAGCGTTTGTCATCCTATAATATGGATCATTCTGTGCTCTGGATCATCGGGGAACCCCTGACGCCACCTCTTGTCTAAACCAAACGTACCCGATATAACTCTGCCATCTGGCCATGTGATCAAGCATTAAGGACAACCTGAATGACATGGAAAACGCTCTGCCATTCCATAATTTTGTCGGGCTGGCTCTGCACAGGAGCTACAGGCCAGGATGTTATAGTGCCTGAGGATTCCGGCCAGACCTTGCTGGCACTGAGAGACAGCACTGGCAGTGACATTAATGAATTACGCCAGACCATGACAGACTTCAGCCCGGAACTGATCATCAGTAAGCCGGCCATTCGAGAATTACTCTCAAATGACTCAGAGCGAGAACAAAGCCATGTGCTCCTGACCGGACCTGACAGCCAGACCAGACCCATTGCGGTCAACTTTCAAAGGGCTTTTGAGCAGTCCATCATCAAGATGCTTCACAAAGGCAAAATTAAAAGTGCCACAGCCATCATTCATACAGATCGCCCGCGACTCCCTTATGCAATCTAAACGGTAAACTGGCTGAAGATACCTTGCCGGAATCCGTGAGGAGTGACCCCCAGCGTTTGAAAACCCTTAGGGACCGAACTGAGACCATGCGTTTGCTGGCAAAGGAAAAACAGGTTGATCTCTATATTGCCTATTCTCATGGTGGCCTTCAAAAGCGTTCTACCAGGGAACAGGGTATTTTCAGGGATGAAATTAAAAACCGCAGGAACACTGCACTCCATAATGCTGAGCTTTCCTGCCCGGCTATTCCGAAAAAACTTTCTGGCGCTACCTATATTCTCAAACTGGCAAACGGCGACAGTCTCTTCTTTTCACTCACTGGCAGCCAGGTACAGGATGCAGACAACACCATGGACTGGGAGTACTGGTTCGACACGTTAAGGATTTGTCTAAAAATAACTTCCTGACTTCACCCTGCCTCAGGAGTGGCAGTGTAGTTCCATCTGGGTAGAAGCTTATCAAACTGAATAGTCATATTTTCTTTAAAATCGGCTGCATATTT
>NZ_JBPCXO010000026.1:0-2319 GCF_051008435.1 Endozoicomonas sp.
GCATCTTCACTGCCCTGCACACCTTCGGTCGAGACCTGAAGTGGAATGTGCACGTACACCTCTCTGTCACTGTGGGCGGATTGGCAAACGATAATACGGCCTGGAAGCCGCTCTACTATTGCAAAAAGGCACTCATGCCCATGTGGCGCTACGAGATTATCAGTCTGTTCCGGGAAACATACAGTCGGGGAGAACTGAAACTACCGAAAGACCTGCAAGCCAACGACCCCAACAAAACGGCGTTCAATCGCTGGCTCAACACCCACTACCAGAAGTCGTGGATCATCCACTTCGCCAAACCCAGCAAGAACCACCATCGCAACATCAAATACCTGGAAATACCTGGGGCGCTATCTAAAGCGCCCTCCACTGTCCATGAGCCGCCTGAGACACTACGACGGCAAGGAGGTGATCTTCAGCTACCTGAACCACGCTACCAAGGAATATTTGCGCTTCACCAGTAAGGTGGAGGACTTCATCAAACGTCTGGTACAGCACATCCCGGACAAGGGCTTCCGCATGATCCGATATTACGGGTTTCTGGCAACCAGGGTACGATCAAAGCTGTTACCCAAGGTTTACGACCTGCTGGACCAGCCAGAAAGAAAAGCCATTCCCATCCGCTTCCCGGCATTGATGAAGAACAGCTTTGGCGTTGACCCGCTGGAATGTATCCTGTGCAAATCCAGGATGGTTCTGACCGGGATAGTACCGGGATAGTACCGGGGAAAACACTGGCAGAACTTCACCTGTGTCATGAAAGGCTTGCCCTCGGGAGACCTGTTGCTCTGGTATAGCAGGATTAGTCTACCTGAAGCACACATAGCCAGTTTATTACTCTGCCTTATGTAATTATTTGGGTGTATTTCCTGTAAAACTAATGTTTTTAGAATCAGGGAAAACAGCCTGACCGCTTCTCAGAAAAATCCGTCAAAACTATACGTCGGAAGGTTTTCTATCTGTGCTTTGAAATTCCTATACATTTAACCAGCCAGTCAGAAAATAACCCTTGCTAATTTTTGAGCCAGAGACTACATAAGACAGGTCTCGTTTTAGGATCCAAGTCATGCAAAAAATTTTAGGATTTTGTCTGAGCACAGTGGCCACGCTGGCTTTGGCTGACAGTACATTGACTCCATCATTCCAACCTTCGAACCTTGAGATAAAATCAGAGGGTCGCCTTTCAGACATTCAAATTGAACACCACCTGCTTGTTGATCGTGACCAGTTTAAAAAAGCACAGGAGACTTTTAATAGTAGTGGAACATGGTCCGGATCTAGGGATGGTTGGCTTCCGGTCGATCAAATGACATTACAATTGCAAGGTAAGGGCAGTACTTACATCTTATGTACCAGAGTCCCGATCAATCATTTAAGAGCCACCCAGACCCTCCAAACAGCAGAAGGGCTTGAGTATCATTACACTTTTAAAGGTGTAGAGAAATTAGTCACCTGGAAGTTCTGGGTCGACGTAGAACAAACTCTGGCCCACTGCAGTTCCTATGAAATAAATGGCCAAAAGACAAGCTACCTACAACTCCTCAATCAACCACCCGACACCCCTTCCTCAGACACTCTGTATAGTCTGAATATTCACTATGGTCAGCCTATTACAGAAGCAACTGCTGCTCTCACCAACGCAGTTCTACCGGGAATGCTTCAATGTGCAGGAGGTCGATCAAAAGGTGGTCAACAACAAGGCGGACAACAACAAGGCGGACAACAACAAGGCGGACAGTCTTCTGGTGGAGGGTTCTGGAAATGGCTGTGCTGCTGGAGCTGTTCATCAGGGGAAACGACAACCCCGGACAAGGCAGGTCAAACATTTGGTGGAGGACAAGAACCACCTCCTCCACCATCACAAGGTGATACTGAAAAAGAGCCGACATCTGTGCCAGATTTTGATAAAAACTCCGAAAAAGGGAAACTGAAGGTATTGCTGAAAAACTTGCAAGGCCAATCTTTACAGATCGAGCAGATAGCTCAGTCAACCATGTTCAGTGGAAACGCCGCACAATGGGTGATCCATAACCTAGATGTTGTTACAACTATGGGCCCGGTGGATGGAACTTTCACCGCTATCTCTCACCTAGCCAGTCACTCTGACGACATGATTGATTTTCTAAGCTACATAACAGACGAAGATGCAAAGACAATCAGAAATGAATTTCTCCCACAGCTACCAAGAGATGACTAGTACAGAAAAACAATTTACTTGTCCTGTAGCAATGCCGGAATTCTCCATTCTGGCATTCTCCCCTGACATCGTTCAGGATTTCATTTATGCCAGCCCGCTATCGCATTCTTTTATCGTCTGAT
>NZ_JBPCXO010000027.1:0-2712 GCF_051008435.1 Endozoicomonas sp.
GGCATATGGCGGGGCGAGATCTTGGTAAACGGGAGCCTACGGAATCACTCAAATCTCATGCTGGGAAATTTGAATTATTGGATGCAGCCTGATTGTCAAGTGAGAAAAACTGCAGAATCGAGTTTAAGTGATATGGAGGTGAAACCCGCTGCTGATGCCGCGACTCTGTTCCCTCTTTTGGAGAAACAGATCAAAAGCGGTGATCGCATAGCCATTATTGGACGAAATGGTTGCGGCAAGTCCTCCCTGATTCGTCAGCTTTGGTCGAGCTTTCAGTATGAAGAAAGCCAAACCATTCATCTTCATCCACGCTGCCGGCCAGGATATTACGACCAGTCTCTTCAGCAGATCAAAGATGAAGACAATCTAATGGAAGCATTACGACTGTTTGCTCCACTGCCCGATGAGCAACGAAAAATGGCCCTGATCAGTGCAGGCTATGCCTATGAACGGCATGATCAAAAAGTTTCACAGCTCAGTGGCGGCGAGCGCTCAAGACTGTTGTTTGTAGGTTTGTCTCTGGCTCAATACCACCTACTGTTGCTGGACGAACCCACCAACCATCTGGATCTGGAAGGCAAAGATGAGCTGGCGGAAACTCTGAAAACATTCGCAGGGGGTTTCCTGCTAGTCAGTCATGATCGTGACCTTATTGAGAAGAGTTGTAATCGCTTCTGGCTGATCCATCAGGGCAGGCTGGAAGAATTCCATGATCCTGAACAGGCTTATTCTGTGCTGATCGACTCAGAAGAAGACTCTGAGGAAGCCGTTCAGAGTCAGACATTTTGTGAGGAACAGAATAATGACTCGGAAGATTCAGAGTTCCTTCTGGAGCGACTGATAGAGCTGGAAACAAAGCTTCAGGATGATCTGGCCAGAAAACCCAAACACCAGAAGCCCGAAAGGCAGCAGGTCTGGCTACAGGAAATTGATCAGATTCAAAGCCAGTTGAACCTTAACTAACCTTATGCGCCAGCAACCCTGCTGGCGCTTTTTTTACCTATTTGGTGCACCCCTGCATCCCGACGCACCCGATAACGACGCTCCCAAGAAGCTTTCTTCATCGAATAGCCCTCACTGACCAAGTCATTAACTTATTAAAAATCATTAAGTTAAAGAAAAAAACCGAATTCAGGCATCATTTTTGCGATACAGGGCATGACGAATAAGAAAAACAGCGAGAAGGAACTATGGCTTATATAGAACCCGATGAGTTTGTCACAAAAATGGTGGACTCTGGCGAGTCCAAGGTTTTCATGTCAACCAAGGACACGTTTATCCGGGCCTTCATGGCTGGAGCCATTCTGGGGCTGGCGGCGATATTTGCTATTACAGTCACCATCAAGAGCGGCTCCCCTCTGATCGGCGCTCTGCTGTTCCCGATCGGATTCATCATGCTGTATCTCATGAAATTTGATTTGTTAACCGGTGTTTTCACTCTGGTTCCGCTGGCGTTAATCGATAAACGACCCGGTGTTGATATGAGCGGATTACTCAGAAACTGGGGACTGGTATTTCTGGGTAATTTTGCCGGCGCTCTGACCACAGCCTTTCTGGTGTCGTTTATTCTGACCTATGGGTACAGCATTGATGGCGGAGCAATAGCTGCGAAAGTTTCAGCCATTGGCGAGTCGAGAACTTTAGGTTATCAGGAACACGGTCTTGCCGGTTGGTTAACGATCTTCGTACGAGGAATGCTGTGCAACTGGATGGTATCCATGGGCGTTGTCGGCGCGATGATTTCAACGTCTGCAGGGGCCAAAATGGTCGCGATGTGGATGCCCATTATGTTGTTTTTCTTTATGGGCTTTGAACACTCCATCGTCAATATGTTCCTCTTCCCCTTCTCCATGATCATGGGTGGAGAATTCACCGTTATGGACTACCTGATCTGGAATGAGCTGCCCACCGCACTGGGCAATCTGGTCGGAGGTTTCCTGCTGGTAGGTTTGCCACTTTATCTGACCCATGTAAGAACCAGTCCTGAACGTGAACTGGCTTAAGGTAACGGGAAAGACATCATGAACAAGCTTGCAATGACTGAAGCCATTATTCTTGCCAAAACAGAAAGGCAATTAACCTGGGAGCAATTTAGTGCTGATATTGGCTGCTCTGCGGTCTGGCTGGCATCAACCTGCTTGGGGATGAACAGCGCACCGCAGGATAAAGCCCAGGCCATAGCCGAGTATCTGGGCCTGGGCACCGAAGTAGTCGAAGCTCTGAAAACTTACCCCACCAAAGTATGGGATCAGGCTGTGCCAACAGATCCATTGATCTATCGCCTATACGAAGTTGTGGGTGTCTATGGTGAAACATTAAAGGAGGTTATTCAGGAAAAGTTTGGTGATGGCATTATGAGTGCCATTGATTTTTCGATGGATATTGAGAAGGAGGAAAACCCAAAAGGAGACCGTGTCGTGCTTACCATGAACGGTAAATTCCTACCCTATAAATCATGGTAATCAGATCCTGCCGATGATGAGGTAGTACTCGAAACCTATTTGTTTGTCTCATTCAGTGACTCTTAAAGCGGCCATATGCAAGGCGAGCTTGTACAGGAATACCGGGGTCTTTCAAACAAGATCAACGCAGTCAGATGGCCGCTTTAAGAGTCACCCTTCGGGCCAGAACGAGAGCTTCCATGACTGCGTTGTGATCACTTGAAAGATCCAGATATTACTGCGTTATCACGCCTTGCCACGAAAGCTCTCG
>NZ_JBPCXO010000028.1:0-37636 GCF_051008435.1 Endozoicomonas sp.
GGTTTGAGACAGTTTTTATGATTATTTGAGGCGAATAGCGAGCTATTCAACGAAAAGAATCATAAAAAATGGCCAAATCCGGCTTTTTCGCAGTAGGTCAGTGGTAAGTCCGACAGGCTCCTAGACACAACAGTCACTGTTAGCACAATGGCTATACATGAATTCTTAAAAGGCTACCTTTCCAACTTTACCCCTGATGAAAACCATGCTGATCTGAAAAAAAACCGTCAGGCGCACCGTTGATAAATTCGTTGAAGGTCATCATGAATACTTGAGATTAAAGCTTCAGGACGCCTATATACAAGGGCTTTTTGATTGATATGGAAAATAGACCTCGGACTACCCAGAGCACACCTCTAATCAATAGTGTCAAAAACTGCGTTCTGCAATCAACAGCTAACGCTCCAGCTCCTGATATTCCCACAGGGCTCTGAATCAGGGGCTAAGTCTACTGATCAGAAAACAACGCCGCGCAAAACGCCCCTAAGCAAAGAGGCCTTGCTAGAACAATCCCATCTGCTCATCAATAAGCGTATTAAAGTCCAGATTTATAAAGGGCAAGACACCGTCCGCCACCGGCTTCAGTTGTTTGTCGATATAATGCTGATAATCGATAGGACTATTACGGTACTCCAATGGTTCCGGGCCATGGACGGTCATGACATACTGAATCCAGCCTTTCCTCTGATATTTCAGCGATTTCCCCAATGACTGGTTGATTTCATCCGCTCTTCTAGCGGCTCTGACCTGTGGGGGAATGTTTTTCACATAGTCTTTGAGATTTCGTCTCAGCCGTTTACGATAAACCAACTTCTCATCCCACTCACCGGCCAGCGTTTTCTGTACGGTTTCTTTGACCAGGGCTTCCGGTGACTGATCAGAAAATACCAGTGAAAACAGTTCTGTTTGAAAGTATTTAGCCAGTGCTGTCCAGTCGGAACGCACGGTTTCCAGCCCTTTGAATACCAGTTCCTGACCGGATTCTGTTGACTTAATGCCGGCATAGCGCTTTTTACTGCCAGTATCTGCTCCCCGGATCGTGGGCATTAAAAACCTTCTGTAACAGGTTTCAAATTCAAGTTCCAACATCGAATCCAACTGAAAATGCTCTTTCAGTCTGGCCGTCCAGCGATCATTGATCATCCGCTCCAGTTTTTTCCCGGTCGTTCTGGCCTGGTCATCGGAATAGCCTTCATTCAACAGCACGAATGTAGAATCGGTATCGCCATAGATCACCTGATAGCCCTGCTCTTCTATCCAGCGAGCGGTCTGCTGCATGATCTCATGCCCACGCATGGTGATAGAACTGGCCAGACGGGTATCATAAAAACGGCAACCACCAGAACCCAGAACCCCGTAAAAGGAGTTCATAATAATCTTCAGCGCCTGTGAGCGTGCTGCATCCTTTTGTTTTTTGGCTGCATCTCTCTGGGCCCAGAGCGAGGATATTATCTCGGGAAGAAAGTGCCTGTCTCTGGAAAACAGGGCTCCCCGAAAGCCAGGAATGCTCCCTTCCGGTTCTTTCAAACCTTCCACCAACCCCAGAGGATCTATCTTGAAGGTTCTTATAATGGAGGGATAAAGGCTTTTGAAATCCAGAACAATCACATTGCGATACAGGCCAGGAATGGAGTCCATCACATAGCCACCGGGACTGGCCAGGCCACCGTCTTCGGGTAAATTCGGAGCCACGTATCCGGCCCTGTGCAACCGGGGCAAGTAGAGATTGGTGAAAGCCTGAACGGAGCCCCCCATGCGATCAAGCTCCAGTCCGGTCAAATGACTGCGCAGTCTCAGATAATCAAGAATATTGGTGTGTTCAAAAATCTCTTCAACCAGTCGGCAGTCTTCCAGATTGTAACGAGCCAGTTTCTCTTTGTTATGACGAAAGTCGTGATTGATGATAGCCATCCGGTTATCCACGTCTTCTGTCGCTTTACCTTTGCCCAGAAGTGTCTGGGCCACAAACTCCAAACTAAAACTGTCAAAATGATAAGTAGCAGCCTTCAGGGCCTCTATTCCATCAATCACCATACGACCCGGTAAAGTGATAAAACCCTGACCACTTTCTCCTCTGCGATTTCGCCAACTGGCCGCCTGCTGACCCCTTCCCAGTCTTAATTTCATGCCATAACGTTCGGCTCGCCTGACCAGCAGGCGAAAGTCGAAATTAATGACATTCCAACCAATGATGATATCCGGGTCCAGAGTTTTCAGCGCCTCTTCAAAAGCTTCCAGCAGTGCTTTTTCATTGGCTACCCACTGTATCCATTCTACCGGTTCCTGATCTCCCACCATGATCACCTGACCATAGTGACCGCCTGAGAGACCGATTGAATAAAGCTCACCTCGCTCAGAGCATTCAATATCCAGAGAGATCACTTTAAAGTCAGGCTTGTACTCGGCTGGACGAATTCGGGCATTACGGTACTCTCGATAACCGGGTTTCTGAATCGGGTTACCCGTAAACTCCAGACCACCGTATACAAAGCGCTCCATCAAAAACCGGTCCGCCAGTCTGATATCGGCTTCCAAAAGCTCTAACCCTTTGGAGCGCAAAACGTCTTGCATCTGAAAGGACGGGCTAACTTCCTTGCTGTACAGGGCTGTTACCGGTTCATGATGAAAGTTCTTCAGAGCCAGTGGTCGAGATTCAAACGTCGGGAAAGTCTTTTTAAACTCCGTTTCGAGTGACTCGAATTGAGAGGATACGACAAAACAGACAGGACGCTCTCCCTCAATCACCAGCCTGACTGGGCCTGTTTCGGTGACCACCCATAAAATAATCTCGGCCTGCCCTTTTCGGTCATGGCTATGTGAGCTAAGGCTATGTGAGCTAAGGCTATGTCGGCTAAGAAGAAAGCCTTTCTGTACAGGCTCAGAATTTGGCAAATCAGTACTCAAACGTAGTTCAATCCAGCGAATCATCCCTCGTAGAGGGCTTATTCGTTAGATCTTAACATTGCTGGAGAACAGCCGGGAGAGTGAAAATCAGTAATCGGTATGGACAAAACTCTCAGGACTGGCTAAAAATGGAGAAACTTCAAGACCTGAACAACCTGCTTCCTCCCTTACCCGGGCAGAAGACTTGAATGTGGACCGTCCAGTGTGGAACCACTGAGGCTCTATGATAATCCGTCATAAACGAATGAAACATTGTTTCATCACCCATTGTGATGAAGGGATTTTCACGATAAGAAAAATGATAGGTTCAGTTTGATGACATTACCTGATGATCTTGAATACCAGACAGGCTTTGGTAACGAACATGAAACAGAGGCATTGCCCGATGCCCTGCCCAAGGGTTGCTTTAGCCCCCAAAAAGTGGCTTACGGGCTCTATGCCGAACAATTTTCATCGACTGCTTTTACGGCACCAAAGCACCAGAACCGGCGGACCTGGACCTACCGAATCCGCCCTTCTGCTGTACAGGGGGATTACCAGCCCTGGGATCAAAACCCCTTGCTGCAAACTGCGCCCCTGACAGATCTGCCGCCAACACCCAGCCAGCTTCGCTGGGACCCACTGCCAGCTCCGGAACAGCCAACGGACTTTATCAATGGTCTGACAACCATCGCTGCCAATGGTGACGCCCGCACACAGATCGGTACAGCCATACACCTTTATGCTGCCAACCAGAGCATGGAGAAACGTTTCTTTTACAATGCCGACGGTGAGCTGCTGATTGTCCCACAGGCGGGTACGCTTCTGATCTGTACCGAACTGGGCAGATTGCAGGCTGGACCAGGCGATATCGCTGTGATCCCCAGAGGCATTAAATTCAGGGTTGATCTGATCGATGATACCGCCAGCGGCTATATCTGTGAAAACTATGGCGCCCCGCTCACCTTACCCGAACGTGGCCCGGTGGGTGCCAATGGTTTTGCCAATGACCGGGACTTTCAATACCCCGTTGCCTGGTATGAAGACAAAGAAGGCGAGTTCGAACTGATCTGCAAATTCTCAGGTCACCTTTATGCCTGTGAACTCAACCATTCTCCTCTGGATGTAGTCGCCTGGGTCGGTACATCAGCACCTTATAAATACGAACTGTCCCGCTTTAATGTCATCAATACAGTAAGCTATGACCACCCTGACCCTTCAATTTTTACCGTTCTGACCTCTCAGTCAGATACCCCCGGGGTAGCCAACCTGGACTTTGTCATCTTCCCTCCTCGCTGGATGGTGGCTGAAAATACCTTCCGCCCCCCCTGGTATCATCGCAACATCATGAGTGAGTTCATGGGACTGATCCAGGGTGTTTATGACGCCAAGGAAAAAGGATTTGTGCCTGGCGGCAGCAGCCTTCACAACTGTATGTCACCTCATGGCCCAGAGGCAGAGGTCTTCAAAAAAGCCAGCGAAGCGGACCTGAAACCCGTACGCTATGAAAATACTCTGGCTTTCATGTTTGAATCCCGATACGTCTATGTGCCGTCAAAATTCGCCATGGAAAGCGACATACGACAAAAAGACTATATTAAATGCTGGTCTGGCCTGCAGAAACACTTTGATCCAAACCAGAAGCCTTAAGCTGAATAGATAATACAAATAGCCATGAGCCGGAAATGCCGCTCACTCCGAACCATGAAAATGACTACAGAGTCCGAAATAGCGGCATTTTCATGGTAAAAAGAATAAACCCGAGTGCCTGCATAGCCATTGTCGGCACTCTGTTTTCTCAATGTTTTCTCAATGTTTTCTCAATGTTTTCTCAATGCTTTCAGGATATACAATGATTTCACTGAACGAGACCCATGACGTCAACCTCACCAGCTGGGTCAGCTGCGCGAATAAGCCCGATACCGACTTTCCAATTCAGAACCTGCCTTTTGCTGTGTTTCGGGTAGCCAGCGAGCCTTTCCGGTGCGGTGTGGCTATTGGCAACCAGATTCTGGACCTGAAAGCCGTCGCAGCCATAAAACCTTTTGAGGGAAAAGCCGCTGATGCGCTGGCAGCCTGCGAACATGAAACCCTGAACCCCCTGATGGAATTGGGTTATGAATACTGGAGCGCCCTGCGACTGAGTCTTTCCAGAGCACTGAGAGCGGGTTCTGAGCTGGAAAGTCCATTGAAGCCCTGTCTGATCACCATGGATAAGGCAGAGTTTGCCCTGCCCTGCCAGATTCGTGATTACACCGACTTTTATTCCTCTATCTATCACGCCACGGCAGTGGGTTCGCTGTTCCGACCTGACAACCCTCTGCTGCCAAACTATAAATGGGTGCCGATTGGCTACCATGGCAGAGCGTCTTCCATTGATGTTTCAGGACAGACTTTTCACCGCCCTGTAGGTCAAACCAAAGCACCAGACGCTGAGCAGCCCTCTTATGGTCCCTGCAAACGACTCGACTATGAACTTGAAATGGGCGTTTTCATCGGTCAGGGCAATCGCCTGGGCAACAACATTCCCCTGGATAAAACCGATCAGCATGTATTCGGCATGTGTCTTCTGAATGACTGGTCCGCACGGGATGTTCAGGCCTGGGAATATCAACCTCTGGGACCATTTCTGGCCAAAAGTTTCGCCTCAACCATCTCACCGTGGATTGTCACACTTGAAGCACTGGCCCCATACCGAACCGGTTATCTGCGCCCAGAAGAAGATCCGCAACCTCTGCCTTATCTGAGTTCACAAGCGAACAACACGCTGGGTGCTCTGGATGTTCAACTGGAAGTTTTGTTGCAAACTCCCGCCATGAAAGGCTCTCAGCAAAGCATGGAAAAGCTCTCCCAGTCGAGCTTCAAGCACTCTTACTGGACCATAGGGCAGATGGTGGCTCATCACGCCAGCAACGGTTGTAACCTGCAATCAGGAGATCTGCTGGGCACTGGCACTCAATCAGGGCCGAAACCCGAGGAAGCGGGTTCACTGCTGGAGTTGACCAAAGGCGGTAAACAAGTACTGTCCCTGACGAATGGTGAACAGAGAACCTTCCTGCAGGATGGAGATACCGTGGTCATGAGAGGCTGGTGCGAAAAAGAGGGTGCCGCAAGAATAGGCTTTGGCGAAGTGTCGTCCACCATACTGCCTGCAAAGGATTAACCGAATGAAGCTTTATAGCTATTTCAGATCCTCAGCGGCTTATCGGGTCAGGATTGCCCTGAACCTTAAAAAGCTGGATCACGAGCTGATTCCGGTCAACCTGCTGAAGTCCGAGCAGACGGGAGATGAATACAAAAGCATTCATCCTCAGGGACTGGTTCCGACACTGGAAGTAGAAAACGACACACTGATTCAGTCCATGGCCATCCTGGAATGGCTGGAAGAAACCTGTCCGGAACCGGCTATCATTCCGGGTGATGCCTGGCAGAGAGCCCGAATTCGCAGCCTGGCTAATATCATCAGTTGTGATGTTCATCCTCTGAATAATCTGAGGATTCTGAAGTATCTCAAGTCAGAATTTGAGGTGAGTGACGATCAGAAGAGTGCCTGGTACCAGCACTGGATCAAAACTGGATTTGATGCCTTCGAGCAGCAACTCGGTGATGACAGCTTCTGTATAGGTGATACGCCGACTCTGGCCGACATCTGTCTGACACCCCAGGTCTACAATGCCTTGAGATTTAATGTACCGTTAACGGATTACCCAAAAATCCGGAAAATCCACCAGCACTGTAATGAACTCAAGGCATTTATTGATGCCAGCCCTGAGCAACAACCTGACAGTACCTTGTAAGTGCAAAGGATTGATTGAGCCAGAGAGGCTCAATCAATCTTGTAATCTCGAGTTAAAATTTCCAGAACATGTCCGTCCGGATCCCGGAAGTAGACACCTGACCCATTGTTCCTGTGATTGACCTGACCATCATCAAGATGACCGGGACCACTGCCATAATCCATACCTTCCTGCTTTACCCGTTCAAAAATAGCGGAAAACTGCTCATGGCTGACCTTAAAAGCATAATGGTTATGGCTAAATCCGGTGCTTTCATCAAAATCCAGTGTCAGGCTTGAATTGACCCTGACCAGTGCAAAATGTCCCCAGACTTTCAGAAACTGGAAACCAAAAATCCGCTCATAGAATCTGGCGGAAAACACCTTATCGGAACAGGGCACAATAGTGTGATTCAGAGTAATTTCCACGTTGTGACCCCACTACTTTTTTCCGAACAACATAGAACAGATTCAGGCCGGCACAGCATCTTCCTGGATTCTTGATCGCTCTTCCTGATACCAGGACACTAATGACTCATCCTGCCATTGTGAGGCAAGCTTGTCGGCCTGCTCCAGGGCTTGTTCAAATTCAGAAGACAGCCCCTTATTAAGGTAGGCTCGCCCCAGAACCAATTGCAAAAAAGCTTCATCGATCGGTTCGCTGCCATTGGCTTCAATAACAGCGAGGCCTTCCAGGGCAAACTCAACCACTTTCTGATCTTCACCCAACTCAAGGTGCACGAGTGATAACAGATAAAAAGCTCTTTCCCTGTTCACCCAGTTGCCACACTGAGACCAGAACATGAGTGAATGGTGTGCAGACGCTTTCATCAAAGCTTTAACCGATTCAGTGCGATCAGGTGTAGCCATCAGCTCATTGGCCAGGGTATTACAAATAATAGCCACCTGACGTAGAAAATCCGATTGACCACTATCGGCAGGGACGATAGCAAAAATGTCTTCATACAGATTGAGAGCTTGCTGGTATTTCCCTGAGAAAACCAACCCACGAACCATTAACAATTTGATTTCAAGGTAGGCCAGAAGAGAGTCTCCTGACTTCATATAGTTCAACTCATTCGATTGAGCAGAAAGCGCATTACCATTCATGAAGTGACAGACCGCCAGAACAGCATGGCGATAAGTCTGGTCATGGTGACTCATCGTTTCCACCAGCTCGGTCAGACTTTGCCATTGCCCCTGGTGTTCACCCATTGTATGAATGGCCAGCTTCAGAAAAGGGAGGGTATCATCAGAATCCAGATCAGTGGCCCAGCTTTTAAGCTCCTCCACCAGCCGCTCGGTTTCCGTATCATGATAGGTCCAGCCGTCCAGGATCTTCTGATTCATATTTTTTTATTCCCTTCTTCATGAATTCAAAAAATGTCAGCAGTGAGAGCCGCTGGCTCTTTGCTTGAAAGCATTATAATAGTGTCGTGAATGTTTATCTGCCAGTAAACCAGATACAGATTCTGACATTGTCAGGGAGAAAAAATCAGATAAGATGACCCAATAATAAAAGCAAAGGCTGTCACCATGAAAGAACCTGACTTCATCCCTCTCGAAGGCTTTATCGATTATTCCGAGCCGGAAATGTTGCAACGTTCGAGTACTTTTCTTGCCGATATCAAGCGCCGTCGAACGGTCCGCGACTTCAGCCCAGCCCCCATCTCTGACGAGGTGATCGAAAACTGTATGCTGGCCGCTGGCACTGCACCCAGTGGGGCCAATATGCAGCCCTGGCATTTTGTGGCGGTTAAAAGCCCGGACGTGAAGAAACTGATTCGGGAAGGAGCCGAAATTGAAGAGCGGGAATTTTATACCCGCAGGGCTTCCGAAGAATGGCTGGACGCCTTGTCTCATCTGGGTACGGATGAACATAAACCTTTTCTGGAAACTGCCCCCTGGCTGATTGTGGTTTTTGCCCAGAAACACACGGTGGATCCGGATGGCAGCAAACGAAAACATTATTATATGTCTGAGTCCGTGGGTATCGCCTGCGGGATGCTGATTACAGCCCTGCATAACGCCGGACTGGCGACCTTGACTCACACCCCCAGCCCTATGAAGTTTCTGAACGAAATTCTGGACCGTCCAGTCCATGAAAAACCCTACATGATTATTGTTGCTGGAAAACCGGCGGAAGGGGTTTGTGTACCCAATATCAGCAAAAAGAGTCTGGATGAAATCTCGACCATCATGTAATCAGTCTGAAGATAGAGGCCAAAGTGCCTCTATCATTTTAAGTGACAGGCAGTCACTCGCTGTAGACCAATCGAAAGTGTTCCAGAACCAGCTCACAGTCTTCTGAGAAAGGAATGCCCAACGCTTCACACTCTCTGGAAAAGAACTCCCTGTGCGCTTCCCGCCACCACTCTATGGAAAGGTCACCTTCCCTCTGTGGCAGCAAATGATTCAGTGACTTCAGAGAAACGGCACTCTGTAATTTCTGTAAACTCGACAATGGAAGAAGGATTACCGACCCAATCTGTGACTACCAGCAAATCACCCGACTCAGGCGCCTGCTCCATTCCCTGTTCATACCAGAGCTTCATGCCACAAGTCGCTTATTTCTTTCCCTGACGAACCAGCTCAGCACAAAGATTGGCATTGCTCTCATCAGCGCAAAAATAGTCTGCACTGAATGTTGTGTAGCGAGCTCTCTCCTGCTCTGACAAACTATCGAGATAACGATCAAGATAAGCTCTCTGGATCTCGTTCAAAGAAGACTCCTTACCTTCCCCTGAAGAACAGGCTATCAGTCATTGCTGTGCAGAGATTCATTAAGGCCACCCCAACGTGTTGAATCAGTCGTCAGAACCTCTACAACACCTGTCTGGCTATTCCGTCTAAACAGAAGATTGGGCTTTCCAGACAGCTCTCTGGCAGAAACCACCTGGCCATCAGGCAACTTCACTTTGGTGCCTGCTGTCACATAAAGCCCAGCTTCAACAATACTGTCATCACCCAGAGAAATACCAATCCCGGCATTAGCTCCAAGCAAGGCATTGCGCCCTATTTGATTGATCTGCTTCCCACCGCCAGACAAAGTGCCCATGATAGACGAGCCAGCACCGATATCAGAATGCTCACCCACCACTACTCCAGGTGTTACCCTGCCCTCCACCATGGAAGGCCCCAGCGTACCCGCGTTAAAGTTAACAAACCCCTCGTGCATGACAGTGGTACCAGAGGCAAGGTGTGCCCCCAGTCTTACCCTGTCAGCATCTGCGACTCGAACTCCTGTAGGCACAACATAGTCAGTCATTCGAGGAAACTTATCGATTGAGCTGACCTGAAGATGATGATGCTCCTGACTCACCAGTGACCGGAGACGATTCACCTGTTCAGGAAAGACCGGACCGGCTGACGTCCAGGCAATGTTTGGCAAAGCACCAAAAAGCCCTTCCAGGTTGATCTGATTTGGTTGAACAGTGCGTTCGGAAAGCAGATGCAACCGTAGATAAGCATCCTCAGCCGTAGTTGGACCCGAAGCAACAATATCCACTTCAAGCTCAAAGACTTCACCCCGAATAACACCATACTTTTCTGCCAGACAAGAACGCGACAGCTCTTGAGCATCAAGTGGAAACCAGGCATCCAGAGTATTACCGGACTCAACATCAATATACCGATGCCCTTTTCGTTTTATGATCATATTTACCCTACAGCCTAACGGGATAAGAAAGACTCCAAATCTAACTCAAGCAGCGGCTCGTCATCATAGTCCTTTCCGATGACCTTAAAGCCCAGAGCGTAATAAAAGGCTTGAGCTCTGTCCGCTTCAGGGTTATGAGCTACACGCAAATGGGTATATCCCTGCTCAAACACCTCATTAGCGATTAATAGAACTGTTTGTCTGCCAATCCCCTGAACCTGTTTTCCGGGCTTAATCAACAAATGCTGAATTTCAGCAATCGTTTCAGCCTGTTTCTCAAGCAGATAGGCGTCTTTTTAGGATTGCCCAAAACAAACAAAACCCACCGCTTCATCGCCATCCCGGATCAGAGCACTTTTCAGGTCGTCGTGGACATAAGCATGACCGATCCAGTGTGTGTTGTAATGCAACTGATAAAGCTCAGGTGGCTCTGCCTTGATCTTCACGGCCTCAATACTGTTGGCCCTGGTGATTTCTTCCAATCTGATTTTCATAATTATTAACCACTTTTTATTGTTGGAAACTGCAACCCTTACAAACTGGATCTCCAATCTTTCGGCGCAGTTAATTGATACCCTTCAAACAATTGCCCACCCTGAGCTTCAAGAACCTGCTCGGCCAAACCGATGACCCAACCGGATTCCCCTTTACGGAACAGTTTTTCAAAAGCGAGAGAAAACTGTCTGTAAAAGTCTGAATCAATGGCTTTAAGACGCCTGGGAATGGATTTACCTTTCGCCGACCAGGCTCCCTGAACCCTGAGATAAAAATCTGCCAGCTTTTGATACAGAACAGAACCTGTTGCGACCAGTTCATCGTAGTTTCGGGGAGCACGAATATCGTCCATAAGATCACTCAGAAAATACCGTGCTGTGCTGATTTCACTTTCTGTCAAAGGTGGTGGACCAAGGTCCAGATACGAGTGGGCTAGCTCTTTCACTGACTCAGAGAAGGCAGTTGGTTTGGGAGTTACAACCCCTTCTGCCACCATATTCATCAAAGAAGGAATGCCCGTTGGACGATCCACTTCATAAAAGAAATAGTTCAAAGTTTCCGGATCATGAATAAAAGCCTCTACAGGCATGGCATCATAAATAAAGGATTCACGACGCGCTTGCGCCAGTGATGAAAAAACCACCACCAGATCCAGATCAGAAAACTTTGTAGCTTCACCTCTCAAATAAGAACCCGCCAGGAAAACGACTTCAGCCTCAGGATAACGTTCCTGTTTTATGTTTAATGTCAGTTCCTGAATCTCATCAATACTTTTCAACACAGAAGATACACCTCAACGTCACAGTGCAATCTGGTTCGACTGTTTTCTGTTGACCCACAGACCCCACTTGCTTTCCAACATACCCATACCACCAAAATATTCATCATCAATCAGATAATACGCAATGGTTCGATCGCCACGCTTGTAGTTATGCATCAGCCTGCTGATAAAGTTGATGCCCGTTGGAGAAGAGAGCAACATACGTGTGAACTCTCCGGCTTGTATTTGTAAGGCATAGTCAGAGCTTTTATTTTTCTTCCGCCAATTGGGGCTGGTCAGTGATAGAAACTCTTTGAGTGCCAGCAGCTTTGCATCACGCTCAAACTGGAGTAAATGGTTAAAGTTTCCCGGATGAGCATCAATATAGAGAGCCTCCTTCTCAATACCCAGAGTTTCCATATTTTCAGCAACACCTTCGTTGAGCCATGACGGGACAAAAGGTGTCAGAGTATCCGTAATGGCATGACTCACTTCATGCTTGATGGTAAGAAATGTTCTTGCCCTGTTCTTCTGCTGGTAAACCAGAATCTCATTGGTTTTGGGAAGGTACCGGCCTAAGGTATGATGACTGGTACGCTTTGACTGAGCGGACAGGTCTTCATGCCTGAGGTTATAGTTTACGTAGTCTTCTTTAGTTCCGAACAATCTGATTGAAACTGGCACGGTTTTAAAAATATCAAAGTACAGTTTCTTATCAAAAAACTGATAGACAGTATTCACATCATGCTGAATAGATTCTTTTTCTTCTGCTGTGAGACCAAACCCAACATCGATGATTTCAATATCTATTTTTTGCCATTGAGACTCTGGCACATCCACTGTTATCTCTCTGGCTTCAGTGTTTTTTGCATGACTACTGAAATGAGTGACCCCTTTTTCATCCACCCAGCTGTATATTCTGGCGCTGGAAGAACA
Organism: Endozoicomonas sp.; assembly: GCF_051008435.1. Lineage (GTDB taxonomy): Bacteria > Pseudomonadota > Gammaproteobacteria > Pseudomonadales > Endozoicomonadaceae > Endozoicomonas_A. The sequence continues at coordinate 12,508 of NZ_JBPCXO010000028.1, forward strand.
AGAGAGGATCATCAAGAATAAAAACCAACTGTATCGAATTGCCATAACCACTAACTCAACTTATGCCCCAATAAAGCAATGGGATACCAAACAGCCATGGAATAGAGCATTGACCCGGTTACCAACAGGAAAACCACGCTGGCCGTCGTATGAAAAACATAAACATGGGTTTGCGAAACCGGGTGTAGCTCAATCAGTCTGACGATACTTTTCAAAATCGCTTTATACTGTTGAACCCTGATCCAGAAGGTGTGGTAGAAATCTTTGAGCAGCAGGATCAGAAAGCCAATGGCCACTTCTGCCCCCAGAACATCGGCAATAAAAACAATCTCGATAAAAAACGGTGCGATCGAGAGTACCAGGCACCACAGCAAGACTTTCTTGTAGTTCTTCTTTATCCAATCCATGTTACTGGCAGAACTCCTTTAAGGATTCAGAACGCTATCAAAGGAAAATGACCTCCAGGTCATCCTTCTCCTTTTTTAGTATCCTTATTTTCTGTCACCAAAGCAGCAGGTTTATTAAGCCACTCCAGCAACTGGCTGCTTTCGTTATCACCAATCACCATCATACTGGGATGATTTCTGTCTTTGACCTCAATCACTTTAACCCGATTCGAGTCCATGTGGCTAAAGTGACTGTAAGGTGAAATCTCGTCCGAAGAAGAAGCAAAAACCAGTATGGGTACTTCTAGTGATTCAATTACGGGCTCCAGTCGGGTTTCGTCCAGGGTCACATTGGCTTTTTCCAAGGCCAGAATCGCGCCTTCCCTGACAGCCTCTTTAGGAAGCATCCAGGTTAAACTCGGATACTTAACAGAGAAAAACCGTATCGCAGCCTGGTCCAAAGGCAACATAGGCGCCTGAATAATCACGCCTTTAACATCACTTCTAAGCGACGCTGTATACACGGCTGCAGCAGCACCCATGGAATTCCCGAGCAGATACAACGGCTTGTCCTGTTTATAGACAGAACTGATCAACTCATTAATGACCTTACTGTCACCCACTCCATACTGTTTACCGCCTGTGGACTCACCATGTCCGGCCAGATCCGGTACCAGTACATTAAACCCCAGAAACCGGAAGTAAAGAGCAGACGTCAGCATGTATTCCTTGGAAACCCGGTAACCATGCAGCAACACCACCAGACCTGAATACTTTCTATCAAGCGTGTTCTTTTCAAGATTCAATTCAACGGTACTGGTCCTGTTACCCGATTCCAGCTCAACTTTATATCGAAGTTTATTGCCATCAAAAGGCTCGCCATATAAATAGCTGATACAGAGTTCACTCTGATGCTCGGAACAGAAACGTTTTTTCTCAATCTCCGGAAGATCCAGTTCAGTACCGGATGCCAGATCACTGTATGGAATACTGCCCGCTTCTCCAATGTAAGTAGCTACAAGAGTAGAACAGCCGGCAAGCAATGTGCAGATAAGAATCAGAGCAAGTTTATAAATATTCATCCATGAATCAATCAAGTTGTCAGTTAACTATGAACGGACAATATTCAGGCCAAGCTTTTAAAACTTCCTTATCTTCAGCCCAAACTGCCGTTTATTAATTTTTATTATTCGCAGCTATTCTGCCACGCTACCTCTGACAATAAAAGACTATGGATTAGTATCAGTTCACACTTTGATAGCCTGAAATGATTATGCCTGTCATTCAAACTTATGTTCTGGAGAGTATTCTGGTCTGGAGAGTATTCTGGAGAGTGTGGCTATGACTTCGTCCTGCTGCTGTTGTGTCATAGAAGGAAAAAGAGGCAGGGTAATCGCTTCCTGATAATAAGCTTCAGCCTCAGGAAGAGCAAAGTCCTGAAAACCAGACTGTCGATAATAAGGCTGCTGATAAACAGGGATGTAATGTAAATTAACCCCAATCCCCTCTTCTCTCAGCTGTTCAAACACGTCTTTATGGCTGAGTGCAATTTTATCTAGCTTCAGACGAATCACATAAAGGTGCCACGCAGAACTGGAATCAGTCTTAACAATGGGGAGCTTAAGGGGCAACGCTTTCAAATGCCGGGTATAGCGATCAGCAAGCTTTTGCCTGGTTTCAATAAACGATTTCAGCCGCTCCAACTGACTCAATCCCAGTGCAGCCTGCAAATCGGTCATACGAAAGTTGAACCCCAGGTCAACCTGCTGGTAATACCAGCTGCCATCCGGTTCTCGATCCATTTTATCGGGATCCCGGGTAACACCATGGCTTCTCAACAACTCAACTTTTTCGGCCAGCTCTCTGGAACGAGTCAGCACCGCTCCCCCCTCTCCGGTAGTCACTATTTTTATCGGATGAAAGCTGAAGACGGTGGCATCACTGTATTCACAGGAACCTACCGGGTGAGCTGAAGAAGTTGCCCCAATGGCATGGGCAGCATCCTCCACTACCTTGAAACCATACTGTTTAGCCAGCTTTTGAATGGCTGGCATATCACAAGGTTGCCCACACATATGAACAGGGATCACCACTTTGGGTAAGGGCAAACCCTTTTTGGAATGATGCGCAAGCTTTTCAGCCAGTCGACTGGGGCAAAGATTAAACGTTTCTGGATCGATATCAACAAAGTCCACCTGGGCACCGCAATACCGAATACAATTGGCTGAGGCAACAAAAGTAACCGGGCTGGTCCATGCGGTATCACCAGGCCCAAGACCCATAGCCAGACAGGTAAGATGGAGAGCAGAAGTGGCGGAATTCATCACCCTGGCATGAGGGACTCCACAAATTTTGGATAGCGCCTTTTCAAAAGCAGGAACGGAATGGCCCTGAGTAATAAAATCAGACTTCAATACTTCCTCTACGGCCTTCACATCGTCTTCATTGATGGATTGTTTGCCATAGGGAATCAAACCTGGACACCCGCCATAATATTAAAGTCCGCAACTTCCTGAACACTTAAAAAGTGTTGATTGGTCCCGGAATTGTATTCATAACCCTGATCAACAGGTACACCTGATTCACCTAAAGCATTCAACGTGAAGTTATTACTGGCTTTATGAAAGGTAATGGTTGGGGAAATCACAAAATGATCATCAAACTCAATGGTCAGATGCGAATCATCCGCCGGACACATGATTTCATTGAGTTTTTCGCCAGGGCGAATACCCGTTATTTTCAACTCACAGTCAGGTGCCATGGCAGTCGCCAGATCAATAATTCGTATGGAAGGAATTTTGGGAACAAAAATTTCTCCGCCCTGCATTCTTGAAAAATTCCTGAGTACAAAATCCACGCCTTGCTGGAGTGTAATCCAGAACCGGGTCATACGCTGATCAGTAATCGGTAAAAAATCACTGCCTTCTTCAAGAAGCTTTCTGAAATAAGGCACAACCGAACCTCTGGATCCCACTACATTTCCATATCGAACCACTGAGAATCTTGTTCTTTGAGTACCTGCCATGTTGTTGGCAGCAACAAACAGTTTGTCAGAGGCCAGTTTGGTAGCACCATAAAGATTGATTGGGTTGGCGGCTTTATCGGTAGACAGGGCAATCACTTTTTCAACATCGTTGGCCAATGCCGCCTTAATCACATTCTCAGCCCCATGAATGTTGGTTTTAATACACTCCATAGGGTTGTATTCAGCAGCAGGAACCTGTTTCAGAGCAGCCGCATGAATCACATAATCAATACCATTCATGGCTTGCATTAAACGGTCGCAATCACGGACATCACCGATAAAATAACGCATGCAATTGCCATTAAAACGCTGTTGCATTTCATATTGTTTTTGCTCATCACGACAATAAATAATGATTCTGTCAGGCTTGTAACGAGCCAGCAGTGTCTCTACATATTTTTTTCCAAATGAACCAGAGCCACCGGTAATTAAAACGGATTTGTTATCAAACATTCTCGTTCCCGGCTGGAAAACAGCCACCAGCAGTTATGAGTTTCCCTGGGAGCCTGACCGAGAATAGCGTCCGAGCATAAAGTTCAGTAGAGCGAGCCAGGTTTTTTACTTAATTTGTGCAAATAGTTGACCTATTTAATCAAATTCAGTGAAAAAAGATGGCCGCTCTTTCTGGGCTTTAGGCCGGACTCTCTATTCTCGGTCAGGCTCCTAGAAGCCCGACCGATTCCCAGTTAAATAGTAAACCGGTCCTTATTCATTGATACCAGTGTCCCTGCAGGGGTGCAAGCCAACAGTCGTTCAAATAGCAACTATGACTTGATGATTGTCTCATTTTATAGAAAAGTAGAGTGACAGGGATGACGCATATGAGCTGACGGTTAATGACACCACCCAGCAAGCTCCTGCAAAAACAGGCCATGCACTTCAAGAAGACCTTCAATGATCTGGGTCTGAAGTTTGCTGTGATCAGCAAAAAACCGGGCAACATGGTTCTCAAGACCTCTCTGTCCAACCATCACCACCAGCGATTAATCACTTATATTGTTCTGAATGAAGGGCTGGCCAAAGAAGCTTCCAGTCATATTTTAATGACCACTGTGCTGGAACGCCCTCTTGTCCAGATTCAGGATCTTGCCCCTCTGGCTTCATTTCTGCATCAATTATCCATGACCCTGCCCCTGCTTTCTTTTCAATTGGATCTGGACTCCCGCAATATTCTCATCCGTGAAAGTTTCATCTGTGCCAGAGACCTATTGCCGGATGTTCTTGAGTATCTGGATACGGTCAGCCTCATTCTTCTAAAACTTGATGAACCTCTGCGTCGTCTGGAGCGAGGGGGTATCTCCCTTTCAGACGCCCGTCGCATGGCAGATTACGTCTCAGAAAACTGCTATGAGGAGATGCTGTCATGAATCAGGTCGCCCTCAAAGCCATCGCTCTTCACCTTCATGCCCAGGGACTTTCTCCGAAGCTGCCTGATAAGACGGCACCTATTCTGACCTTCAATCTGGCTCAAAATATTGTATCGGAACTGGTCGTGAACCCGATTGAGAAAAAACATTGGTCTCTATCAATGCTGACGGTCATTGATACTGAATCCAGCGAAGACCTGGAGATCTTTGCCCTGGCACTGGCCCCAAGAGTCTGCCCACTCAAACTGGCGACACTCCACCAACAACTATGTTTGCAGCTCAATATCCATTGCACAGAGAAGACCCTTAAACCCAGTCTCAACGAAGCCATTGTCCTGATGCGCCATATGTCGGGAGCTCTATTTACAGGCGCACTGGATCTGAGCCGACGGCAAAAAGACTTAATGGTCGTACTGGAACAAACCATTGAACAGCTGGCTCAGCAAAGGCTGGCCACTCAATGAATATTAATGGCAGATCAACAACACCGGTCAACAGGCATTCGGCTGATAAAATAGCCGCAGCCCAGCGTGAGTTAGCCTCGGATATTCGTCGCTCCAGTCTTGTTGGCGGTGTATGCCCTCAAGGGAAACAGAACCTGTCCCTGTCTGACCCTCCCAACAGAACCAGGAACCTCGCTGCAAATATACTGTTTGGCAAAAATCAGATTCACTTTGATAAAGGCAGCAATAAAACCGATAAAGCGACAGTAGTCGCTGGCCAGGCAAGGCATGTAGCCGGTAAGGCATCCTACCTGACTTTGCTGGGTATGAAGATGGCCAAGATGCACCAGAAGGCCACCACAGGCACTTACAAAATACCCAATGAAGGATTTAATCGCTCCTACAGAGCTTTTGAAGGCATCAACATTGCTGTCCAGGGACTGGTGTTTATCAAATCAGCCGGGGAAACCGTCTACAACGCTGTCCGAGACATTGCGGCCCACGGTCGCAGAAAAGAAACTCAGGAGCTGCTGGAAGATTACGACCCGGAAAAACGTTCCTTCAAAAGCGGTGACAATCATCGGGAACGGCATGAACGGCTCCAGACATTGGTAGGAAAAAAAGGCTCAGATCTTTCCAGAAGCAAAGGACAGATTGTTCTGGACAGACTGACGCAGGTGGCCGGTCTGTCGGAACAGGCCACGGATATCACTCACTCAGCCATGCTGATGGCCGAGAGCACCAGCAAAATTGCTGCACGGGCAGTACCGGGTCTGGGCATAGCACTGACTGCCATCAACACGATCTACTCTGCCGTTCGCACCGGTTCTCAGGTCAGTGCCCTGAATAATTTGGCCAAAGCCAAATCAGCCACCAAAGACCCCCTGCTGACAGCCCTGTCTGGACACATAAAGCAGGAACGAACCTTTCAAGCCAGAAAACATCTGGCCAGTACCGCCGTCAATCTCGCCATGACCGGAGTAACCATTGGACTGACCGCTTCCGGAGCAGGCGCACCGGCTGCTTTCATAGGAGCGGGGGCTGCAGCCGGTGCCGTTTCCGTAGGCAGCCTGGCGATGACAGCATGGCATGGTCGTAAGCTCGCCAAAGCCAGAGAGAAGTCTGATTTATTGATGCAATCAGGCCGGTCCATGGAATCACTGACCAAAGAGAACATTGGCGTAGCGGAAAAAGCCTTTCTGACAAGACTCCGTTCCAGTGATGGCAAAGAGCTGAAAGAAGCCGTGAAGTTTCTGAGGGATTTTGGTCTAACGGACAACACCATCAAAAAGCTGCAACTGGGTCCGGAACAAACGGCCCTGAAAACGCTGAAAAAAGTCCTTTACCAGGACAAAGTGAAATACAAGGGACTGCAATTAAAACAGACCGCTAAAACCCTGTCCCATGTTGTTGGTCTTACCGCTCTAGCCAAACGCATCAAGTCCGGAACCTTGTGGTTAATGGCCAAACTCAAGCCCCAGGACCAGAAAGCCGTCGTTCAATCGGTAGGCGACTCTTTGGCAGACCCTCCGGCCATCAAATCAGACACGCAAAGAAAACGGGCTTACGCCTTTCAGGATCAATCTCAACTGTACCCCAGCCTGCCGGAATATCAACGACAGAGAATGACCGTATAAGGACAACAAAATGACAGGAATCGATCTGTTAAAGGGTTGGATGAAACAGGTAGGCATTGGCAAGGAAGCACTGGACGACTCCGGGCGAGTCTGTGCCTTCGTCTATAACAACGAACTCCCTGTGTCGGTTGAGGCTCCCGCTTATTGCGACGATGTGTTTATTATTATTGAGCTCACTGAAATAGGCCGGGGCGAAATAAGGCGTAAGCGGATCGAAGCCGCCATGAAACTGAATGCCTATGCTCTGGAAACCCGGGGAGGCGTGCTGGGCTGGGATTCTGTTGGCGAAAGACTGGTGCTGTCCTATCGAGCCACCACTGAACTACTGACGGTACAGATATTGGATAATATGGTGTCGAACCTGCTGGACGTAGCCGAACAACTGCAACCGGTTCTGGCCATGGAAAAAGAAAAGGCGGTTCAGGAGAAACTGGCCAACGACTTCGATCACATGTTCAAGCCGATTTCTCCCTGAGCTATCAGAGCCGATCCAGCAGCGTATCGGCATCGGTGTAACAGAAATGTCCGGGGTCTTCTCTCAGAAAGTCGGTAATCACCCCATGATCCACCACCATGGCAAAGCGGTCAGAGCGGACTCCCATCCCCCGTTCGGATAAATCCAGGGTCACATCCATCATGGAGACCAGCTCAGCCGAACCGTCACTGAGCATACGCATTTTGTCACGGCAACGCATTTTCTCAGACCAGGCCCACATGACAAAAGGATCATTGACCGAGATACACCACAACTCATCAATCCCTTTCTTGATGAAATCATCATAAGCCCGGATATAACCAGGCACATGATTGCCGGAACAAACCGGTGTGAAAGCACCAATGATACCAATGGCTAACACTTTCTTTTTATGGGCAAGATCCGGCAGGCGCCAGATTTTTGGCCCCTCCGGATGGGAGCCGTCATCGATGTACTCGTAAATATCAATATCCGGAAGATGATCACCTACCTGAATGCTCATGAGTCCCTTCTCAAAACGATCCTGTTACTTAAAACCTAATTTAAAAGTAGTGAAGAATAAAGAGTAGTGAAGAATAAAGAGTAGTGAAGAATAAAGAGTAGTGAAGAATAAAGTTCAGCGTCTCTTCAAAGCGATAATGGCTCGACGATCGTTAATGGCCAGATAAGCCAATTCTTCAAATTCGGGGTATTCACTGGCCTGATACTGGTTTTTCTTGATAACAATCTGACGGGTGACCACCAGCGTATTACCTTCCAGAGCGTAGTGACTGCTGTAGGAGCCTGCCTCGTTATCGACTTGCAGATTATCCGGAAGCCTGGTTACCTGATAGTTTTCCGGTAATTCCATTCGGTGCTCCCAATGATAATTGCGGGGCCCTACAGCAAACGGAAACTTGCGTTTGCCATCCACCAGGTAGGCTCTCAAAGCCAGTACATCTTTAAAGTCCAACCCCGGAGCCGTTGTGATAAACCCTTCCCGGCCCAGTTGAAAAGCATGAGGACTGTGCCAGTCACCCTGGTAGGCAGGTTGTTTTGCCAGATCATAAGCAGGGGTTCCCCGTGAGATATGACCAAAGCCACCAATCAGGGTTGCAGCCAGAAGGTTGCTGGCTTTCCACTCACCGCTGCCACTGGAAGCCAGCAGTTCACGAATCTGTTCTCCGATGATTCCGGTCCCGGTCACCTCACTCTCTCCTCTGAGAAAGCCATTTTTTGAAAGCACTGAATGGTTTTTAACCCGATAACTGTTCTGCCCTGGTTTCATGGCAGGAAGAGAAAGGGTTTCACCTTCAGGGCTGGCCAGGACAACCCGCTTGCCAGAAAGGCTGTAATCCAGCAATCCGAACGGAGACAAAGGCGAAACCGGATTGAGCCATACCTGCAGCTGAGGGATGTACAGCAACACATGATTAAACTGCATGGAAGTGGCTACCGGCCAATCCTTATAGCTGTTACTCCAGCTGACCAGTGCCGGCTTTGAAGCGATACCACGAGCTTTTAACAATGACTGCAACAGCAATGCCTGGTCTTTGCAGTCGCCATAACCATGACGAAGAATATCTTCTACCGGGTGCGGAACCAGCATGTCTTCGAGGTTAAAGCTGAGAGAAAGGTAATTGATATTCTGGGCAACCCAATTGTATATCAATACCGCTTCTTCCCGGGGATGTTGGGCTCCACGGGTTATCTCTTCTGCCAATTGGCGAATCTCATCACTGTCGGTCTGCCGGTCCAGACTGCTGTTGTAATAAATCTGGCCAATCTCCTGCCAGTTGTTCAGCGACGTAATGGCAAACATCGGCATCACGTCATCCGGGCTGACCATATGCATTTCTCTTTCCTGATAAGGAAAGTTTTCCAGACTGACTGTCAGCTCTTTCCGCTTGCCTTTTTGAAGCTCTTTCACCGAGAACTCGCCTCGGCTTCCCCACTTCAGAGGCGTGTTTTCGGGCAGAAGAATGGTCGCCTGAATCTTTTTCTGTTCCAGTTCCAGTTCAGGCTGCATCACCATGTTAAAACCCATGGGACTTTTCTTGTTGACCACATGCTTGAACTTCAGTTGCATGAGGCTGCCTGGCGTCAGCTGGGAGAATATCACCACGGTCTCCCTGGAACGCCGCTCCTGATCACGACCGCCCAGATCCTGCTCGTAAATGTTCTCTTGCTCGACAGGAAATACCTTCCCGTCCGGACTGGTGATGGAAGCGTCCAGCACGGTCAGGGACTCATTCTCGGAAAAATAGCTGTAGTGATACTTTTGCAGCGCTTCCGCTCCAGCCGGTGTCAGAACCTGATACTCCAGAGATACGATGCGGGTATAGGTCAGATCGTCCTGAATCTCGATACGATAATCGGACAGGAGATTGCGGTAGTCCTGAATAGCTTCGTCCGCCTTAACCAGGCCAGACATCATCAGAACCAGTAAAAAAGACAGAAAACCGGGGTACAAATAAGCAGAATATGAACGCATGGAATGATACTGACCTGACATAACTCCCCCTTAATAATGCATTGAATTCAAGCCATTGAGGCATGAGCTTAGACCGTTAATATCGAAATAGTTCAGCCTTCCATCAGAACCTTAACCTTCCCCTATAAAGTCAACTCAGGTTTCGTCGAAACCCTGAATATAATTTTAAGTGTATTTTACGGATGGAAAGTTATGTCAGACGCCATACCTCCAAAAGATCGCCAGGAGTGGGCCGCCATGGCCCAGGGGCAGATCAAAATGGACAAATACGTTCTTCAACTACAGATTGACCGTGTCAGCCGAAATATGGAATCCGGCTCCATGACACTGGATGAAGCCACCGAATACCTTTACCAGTACTTCCTGAAATACCCCAAGGGCTTCCGTAGTGACCTGATCGACATCTTCAAACAGTGGTAACCCAGACGGAACCCAATACGGATAAAGGAATGATCATGAAAAAAATTCAATCTGTTGAAGCCGTCTCACAACTGATAAGAGAAGGCAAAGTGCTCTCCCTGGCCGGAGACGAAAGAGTCCTTTCACAGCTGCCCGAAGGTAACTGGATTGCCGGCACCACACCCTACTTTATGGGTGAGGATAAAGGCCTGTTCCAACAGGAAGCTATTTATGTTGATGTGCTTTCTGACTATGTCGAAGGCTATAAGATCAAACAGTACGACGCCAGCAACTTGCATCAGATCACGGAAGATCGCTACGAGAATGGCTTTACTATTCTGGTGATTCCGGCCTTCTCCAAAGTACACTCAGATTACGCCCTGAAAGCTCCGGACTTTGAAGGGCTTTATGATGCGCCAGTACTGGGCTGGGTGAGCGGCAAAGACTTGAATTCAGAAGACCAGCCAAAAATCTATAATGGAAGTAATGGCAGTTTCTCTTCCGACCAGGCGGTAGCACTGCACCTTGAACTGCCTGAAGGACAGATGGCTGACCTTGAGATTTTCAATATACATCAGCCCAACCCTGACAGCCCGATCATTGAATTCAATGACAACAGCTTCGAAGTGTCAGACTGCCTGGTTGATGGACAACCCATGAATTTTGCCCAATTCATCCAGGAAAACAAGCTGGATATCCAGTCACCGATTATTTGTGACTATGCCGGTGCAAACATCAATGTCTGCATTCAGAATATTGATGAAGACAGTGGCAAGGTTCAGTTTTACGCGCCGGTTTTCAAAGGTAGAAAGTATCGCATGGCTATCCCGCTTGAGGATTACGCCCAGGAATTTACTTCCAACCTGCCAACAGCCAGCAGTGACGTTGTTTTTTCCTGCAACTGTGTCCTGAATTTTCTGTACGGCGGACTGGAAGGTAAGAAAGCGGGATTCCCCGGTCCTATTACCTTTGGCGAGATTGGTTATTTGCTGTTGAACCAGACCATGACGTATCTGAACATTGATGACATGGAATAAATGAGTCATAAAGGGCTGCTATCAGCCCTTTCAAAACCTCACCAGGTCCAGGAAAGTTCCATCTGGTAAACCAGATCTTTCTCTAATGAGTGAACGGGCTCGACTTCCTTAAAGCTGAAGCTCGCTGATGGCAGAGAAGACTCTTCCGGCTTCTGACTCCAGAGCAATTCCAGAGGTCTGGGCTGTTTGCTGGCTGGACCTGTAGAGCTCAAACGTTTTTGGACAGCAGATAATCCTGAAAAAGCCGTCAGGTAATCAAAAACGTTACGGGCCTGTCCCACCAGGTTTCTGGCAGCAGGAGCCAAAAATCCAAAACTGTATTCAAGGACGGAACGATCGGTTGGCTGGCCGTTGAGGGTCAGATTCTGATTGTCGGTATAACGGAGCGAGAAAGTGACATTTTCCAGCCAGGTCCACTTCATCAGAGGCTGAACGTCGAGTCGGTATTCGAAGGGTTGGCCATAGGTCATCAGGGGGGAGTCCCCAATGGCGAGGTCATGGTCTGAGTACCGGTTATCAAAGGCTATTGCCAGCCCCGGCATTAAAATCAGTGTGATTAAAAAAGTTAACGGGTTAAACATAATCTCAATATCACTGGCTTTCACACCAGCTATCTATCAGCCTTTGGAAACATTCCCGTTTCTCTCATGGTGGCTACCGTAAACGACCATCAAATAAACAACCTGCACATACCAGAACCCATTTTTGAGACTCTGGAAAATACGCACTCTTATTATACGGCTTGATACAATTATTAACAGTAGTTTACGGTTATTTTACAGGATTAGACCCACCTGCTTTCAAGAGCTGGGCTCGACTAAATGATCATTCCTAGAAGTTCATCACAAACTCTTCAAAATTACCCAAGGAATCTGCCAGTGAGTTTCTCTTATTTATGACAGACTCCCTACTTTGACAGGGACGAAAATGGTTGCCTTCCCACCAGATCCCGTCCGGTTCAACGACCAGAAACTTACACAACAGGCTCAAGCGCTCTCAAAAACTCAGCCATAGTGTCCGCTACTTTGCGATGAGGTTTCTTGCCCACTTTTTCAGCCCAGATCTCGCCGGTTTCGTTGTTCAGGGTAAGGTTGATGTCTTCCATATCCGTGACGGCAAAAAACAGGGTGACGGGCTGACGCAATTTACGCTTCATCCAGATGTGTCCCAGCAGATTTTCCTGCAGTCGCTCGAAGTCTTTGGGACTCCAGGCAAACAGTAATTCCAGCTCCCCTTCTCCGGTTCGGGCAGGCAAGTTGGCAGAATAAAAACTACCAAAATAGGCTTTCAGATCCGGGTGCAGCTCCAGTTCCAGTGCCGACTCAATGTTGTCAAAATCCAGCTGAGGCTCACACTCCACGGGTTGCCAGCTCACCTCTGCCATATCAGCAACTTCCTGCATTTCGCAGGGAGAAGACCAGTCACTGTCATGCTCTACTAAAGGCAATGACTGATGCTTCAACTCATAGTGGTTTCGAAATTTTTGCTGAAAATCAATCAAGGCATCTTTGACAGACGGGCTGCTGGGCATAGGGACTTCCTGAGTCAACAATCAATAACGGGGCTGAGTATAACGTCCCCCGCCTTGTTAATGCTGAACTTTTACCTTCCCTTGCTTTTCCTGCCAGTTTTGATCGGCATCCTGGATGTGTTCGTCGACCTGTTCCAGCCACCGGCCTCTGACACCCGTACTGTAATTCAGATAGAGACGGTTATCTTTGACAGTAAAAGCTTTGGGGTCGCTCTTTACCACCAGGTTATTGGCCATGGCATAGGCACAATAACCACCATAACGAGGCGTGTACTGCTGCGGATTCTTTAAAAACTGATCGAGGTATTCCTGACGACTGAAATACCAGGTCACACCCTGGTATTGAGTTGAGAAATCAGGACTTCCGGACACCGCCCGCGACTCTTGAAAATAAGCTACCGGATCATAGCCTTCCAAAGCTACACCGCTTTTCTGGTAAACGGGTTTACTGTTCAGCGATACACAGCCTGCTAATAGAAGAACAAGGCCGAGTATTGAGATAACCCCTGAGCGTTTTTTGATGAAACAGATCATTGCAAACCCCCTGACCAATTCAAATTCAATTTATACCGTTCCTGCTGAATCCAAAACCTTTCATTCGTCGTAGAGTCATGTAATAAACAATGAAAGGCATTTCATTGAATAAAAATGACACGGGACCATGAGAAACTGAATGCACTGTTCATTATTCAGTCTCACAAACGTCCCCATAAAAGGATTGATATTGAGGTGAGAGTTCAGGATCACCCTTTGGCCAGGGGACTGGTATTGCTGGCTGTTATGAGCCTCTATCTGTTTGCCATCACCGGCATAACCGGAGTGAAAGGTAATGCCAGTTACAGGGCCTATTTTTCAGAACAGGACGACCGGGTTAAGCAGCTGGATGAAATCAACAAAACCTTTGGCCTGTTCGACCCTCTGGCTGTCATTGTCACGGTTCCGGAAGGCGAGACTCTGGACACCAGCCCCGGGTTATTGCCAGCCGTACGCTCCCTTCAGGATGACCTAGAGTCACTGTCTTCCGTAAAATACGTGACCAGCTTTGAATCCTATGTCGTCGACCCCGAAGATGAATTTGCCTCCCCGATAGAAAGCCAGACTCCTTTCCAGTCCACCGTCGCTTCACTGCTAGTCAGCAAAGATCGACTCTCCGGCTTAATCGTTCTGGACGTCTCTCTGGATTCACCGGGAGACGCCAAAGAAATTCTTTTATTCAATCAGAAAGTCCAAAGCCTTGTTGATCAGCACCTGAACCAGCCACTGGGAACCACCAGCCTGTTAAGTGGCGCACTGGCGCTGAACACCGCCTATATCGATGTAGTGAAACACGACATCAAACTGTTTGCTCCGGGATTAATCCTGTTAATGATGGCGGTCTTGATCGCCCTTTTCCGGCGTTTGTCCATTGCATTGCTATTGATAGCCACTGGCACACTCTCGGTACTCTCGGCCTTTGGCATACTGGGTTATTTTCAGATCAGCCTGACCGCCATCAACGTTTTTGTCCCCATCATCATAATTGCCCTGGCCATCGTTACTGCCATGCATAACGTGCTGGGTATGTATCAGCATGTAGCCTCAGGAGCCCCCGTAGACGAAGCGGTCAGAAACAGTTATCAGGAAAACCTGACGCCCCTGACATTAAGCAGTTTGACCACGGCAGCGGGGTTTTTATTCCTGCTGACCAGTCCTTCCCCACCGATTCAAATTGTGGGTATCAGCGTTGCGCTTGGCATCGTACTTTCTTACTTGCTAACCCTGACATGGCTGAGGTTTTTCCTGTCATCCATGACGCTGAATAAAGAGGAAGCCAGCCGGGTTCTGAATAGAATTTCACCGGCCCCTCTGAAAGCTTTCTGCTCGAAACATTACAAAAAACTGATTACCTCCAGCCTTCTCTTACTGATCCTTTCAGGAGCGGCCCTGACCCAACTGAGAATTGACGACAATGTCTTTCATTATTTTCCCGAGCAGCATCCTTTTCGCACCAGCCTTAATCAGATGGACGAGCGATTCTCCGGAGCAACCACGCTCAACTATGTGGTCAGATTGTCTGAACAGGACACAGTAAGATCCCAACAAATCAAAGAGCTGCACCAGTTGACTCAATGGTTAAAGCAGAGACCGGGCATCAATCAGATTCTGATGCCGCCAGCGCATTTACTGGAAGCGGGCGCACTGGCAAAAGCACAACAACTTCTGAACCTCTCTTCTTCCGGCCTGGAGCGTCTGATCACCCCAGATGGCAAACAAATCAGACTGGAACTGCACCTGAACGCCCTGAGTTCCAGAGCCTTAATGGCATTCGACGCTCAAACCCGACAATGGCTTGCGCTCAACACCCCGTCATTAGCAATAAAGGGGGGAACCAGTGCAGAGATGATGTTTGCCCAGCTCAGTCATCAGAATGCCCTGAACATGTTTTCCTCACTTCTGATTGCACTGTTGTTAATTACCTTGCTGATCGGAGTACTGCTTCGCTCCTGGACGGCAATGATTCTGGCCATGTTCAGTAACTTCTTTCCGGTGTTACTGGTTTATGGCTTCTGGTCTGCCACTGGCGGCCCCATCTCTCTGGGTTGTGCGGTAGTAGTAGGCATGATCATGGGAGTGATCGTCGACGACACTTTGCATGTATTGATCAAATATCAACGCCAGAGAAAAGCCAGTGGGCCAGACAAAGCTTTGGATGCCGTGTGGCAAAGCGTGATGCCCGCAGTCTGGGTTAGCAGCCTGGTTTTAATTATTGCTCTGCTGGTCGGCCTGTTATCCGACTTCAGGCCCATTGCCGAGCTGAGCTTTTTGAGTATTGCCACGCTTATTGCGGCATTACTGACCGACCTGATGGTGTTGCCCGCTTTTCTGGGCCGACACAGGATCAAGAACCGGGTTTAGCCCGCATATTGCATGAAGCCGCTATGAAATCACCTGAAACAACATACCTATCATGGGCTGCGGGCAAAAATGACAAAAATACAAACTGCCATCTGGATACTCGTCGGCTTCTCGCTAGCTCTTTTTCCGCCATGACAGCATTTTGTCAACAAATCCATGCAATAAGCATGAATATGTCGACAAAATGTATCAGCCAAAAAAATAGCAGAGCGACAAACTCGACACTTCATGCAATATGCGGGCTAAGAGTACAGCAATGAAAAAAGAATTAAGCTGCTTTGCCATCCCCGACTCTGCCCACAGCCCGCATCAAAACCATCCACTGCAGGCATGGATGGAGAATGAAGACGCTGTCATGACCGGATTGAATGAAGAACAAAAATCCGCTCTGGCTCGACTGGTCCCTCTACTCCTGTGCGGTGAACAATCTGCCATGCTGGTTTTTCATAACGAGTGCCAGCGCCTGAATACTGATAGCTTTGGCAGTCTGCAGGCATTACAACAGATTGAAGCGGATGAGTTTATTCACGAGCAGGCTTTGCAGCGTCTTCAACAATGGCTGCCTACCCCCGACGATATCCGACTGATCAAAAGACGAAGTCAGCTTTTTTATGCCCGCCTGCACAAGCACAGCCGGACCATCAAAGAGCATTTCATCCTGATCAGCCAACTGGATGCCTGTGTTTGCGTCATTATGTCGGCCATGACACAGGCCATGCGCCATCAGCCTTCGATGCAAAGTCTTTTTCAGAGAATTCTTGAGGACGAAGCCCGGCATGTTTATGTCTCCCGAACCCACGCCAGATCTCTGAATAGCAATAACACACAAGATGGCCAGCACTCAGATCTGCACCACCAACTGATTGCACTGCTGAATACAGAAGAAAACGCCTTCAAAGCTTTAGACGTTAATACCGGGCTTCTCTTTCAACGAATCGAAGAGCTGGCCCTGAAGAGGAACAGAGTATGACCGCCTATTTTGCCAAAGGCCGGCTGAAACTGCTGGGCAGTGGTTCCAGCTTGCCCGGCGCGCCGGTAGACAATCACACACTGATGTCGCATTTAACTCTGGCATGCGGTGAAAGAATGGCTCGCAAAGGTCATGCCCTGGCCAGACAACTGGGCATTCAATCCCGACATTTGAGCAGACGACTGGATCAGGCTATTTCACAGCCACAAGTGTCGGCAACCCATCTGGCGGAAGAATCCATCACTCTGGCTATGAAAGAAGCCAACCTGACAGAGCCTGGATTTCTGGTCACGCATACTGCGACCCCTCACAGCCTGCTTCCTTCGGGAGCTGCCTGGATAGCGGATCAACTCAGACTGCCCTGCCCTTATATGGAACTGCGCCAGGCTTGCACCGGCTTTGCCAACGCCCTGCAGATAGCCCAATCCATGCTGGGGCAGGACAGTGAACTGAAACCCATGATACTCACCGGAACCGAAGTCGGTTCGGTGTTCTTTGACATTAGCCCTGAATTTGTTGATATCAATCAGCTGGTGAATTACGTACAGATGGGAGACGGTTCAGGCAGTGTTATCCTGAGCCAAGACGACTCAAGTTCGGAACACATCATCAGCCACTGCTTTACCGGCCATATCGGACTGGGTCAGGAACCGGGTTTTCAATTGGAAGGGGCCAGTTCAGCCAACCCAACATGCCAGCATGGAATGCCTGCCTTTCAACACAATCCGCTGGCAATCAAAAAACTGGGGGCGCAGCTGTTTATCCAAGGTATTGAAGCCATTCTGAGCCAGGGGTTTAAGCTGGATCAGTTCGCCTACATCCTGCCCCACCAGGCCAATGGCCATATAGACCGACAACTTTCTGATTATCTCGACATCAGCAAAGAACGCATTGTGAACGACGCAAGACAATTAGGTAATTTGGGTTCTGCCGCCATCTGGGCCAGTTTTGACCGGCTGAGACAGAGTGGCAAACTCAACAAAGGCGACCAGGTTCTGATATTGGGAGCAGAATCCACCAAATATATGTATGGTGGCTTTGTCTATACCCACTGAATCATTAATCGCTCAATACTTCCGGGTATTTGCGCACCAGGGTTCGCAGCTGATCATAACTCAGCCCCAGTTTTTCGGCTGCCTTGCGCTGATGAAACTGGCTACTGCTCAGTGCCCGTGACAATAAAAGCTGCTCTACGTTTGCCTGAAGCGATTTCAGACTTACCACTTCCCCATTTTCCAGCTGACTGAGATGCGTTTCTACCAGCCCATTCTCAATTCGCTGAATAGCTACTTCTGAGGCGGGAGATTCCTTCTGCTCTGGCTCCCCTGCCCGGCACTCCAGACCTGTCAGCCAGGGAGACTGGAAAGGGTCAAGAATAATACGGGTGATCGGCTCACCCGGCTCCGTGTGACAGACACTGCGTTCAACCGCATTTTTCAGCTCCCGGATATTACCTGGCCAGTGATAGTCCATCAGCGTTGCCAGTGACTGTTCGGTAAAACCGGCAAAACTGCTCTCCTCAAGTTCATCCCCCAACTCCTGAACCATACGAAAAGCAAAATGATGAGCCAGCTCCATAATGTCGTCTTTTCGGGCTCTTAGAGGCGGTACGGCAATGACATCGAAGGCCAGTCGATCCAGCAGATCCCGACGGAACTCACCTCTTTCAGCCAGCTCTGGCAGATTCTCGTTGGTGGCAGCCACCACCCTGACATCCACTCTGACACTCTGGGAACTGCCGAGACGATAAAACTCGCCGTATTCAATGACGCGAAGCAGTTTTTCCTGAAGTCGGGGCCCCATAGTCGCGAGCTCATCGAGAAACAGAGTTCCCCCATCGGCAGACTCAAAAAGACCAGTACGACGCGCCCGGGCACCGGTAAACGCTCCCGCTTCATGGCCAAACAGCTCGGAGTCAAGCAAATCATCACTAAAAGCGGCGCAATTCAGCTTCACCAGATTTTGCTGCCAACGGGGGGACAAAAAATGCAGACGACTGGCAATTTCTTCCTTACCGGTTCCCCGCTCGCCAATCACCAGAATAGGTCTCTGGTGTCGTGCATAGCGAGACACAGCTTCCATCATTTCCAGGAAGGCGGTTGAGGCGCCAATCATTCCTTTTCTATGGCTAGGCATGGTTTTTTATTATTCCTTGGCAGGCCTTGTGTCAGTAGCGACTTAGCCACCATTTTTTAGTTTATAAAACCATATTCTGGTATCAGTCACCAGACACTGTTTTCAGCAAAAATCCAAATTAAATTTTATTTCTATACATATCAAAGCCTTATATGACTTTAAAAAGTTGGCACGTTCCATGAAATGTATATAAGTAACGACTTCGCAATCATACAGGGAAGACAACCATGAAAGCTTATATCCAATCTGTTATTGTCGCACTGACTCTGGCCATTACACCGGCTTACGGTGAATGCGCCCAGCTGCCAGATCTCAATATTGATGAGCTGGTGCAGGAAGCCATGAATCAGATTGCCGAGGAAATTAAAAGTGAAATTCCCGGAGAAATCGCCAAGCTCCAGCAACAACTGATTGAATCACTGAAACTGGGTCAGGATAGCAAGGCGAACGAGCAGTCAACGGAAACCGCTGAATAACAACAAACAAAAAGATAAGGAAGCACCTATGAGCATCTTTTCACGCTTGAGCGACATTTTAAACGCCAACATCACTTCCCTTCTGGACCGGGCAGAAGACCCTGAAAAAATGGCCAGACTGATGCTTCAGGAAATGGAAGAAACTCTGGTAGAAGTGCGAACTGATGCGGCCCGTCTCATTGCCCAGAAAAAAGACACAGAACGACAGGTAGCCCGGTACCAGGAATCACTGGCTGACTGGACAGAAAAAGCGACTCTGGCGATTCAACATGAACGCGAAGATCTGGCCCGCCATGCTCTGGGCGAGAAACAAAAAATCCTCGGCTATGTCAAAGAGAAAAGCGCCTTCCTCGATGAACTGGAAGAGCAACTGAACAAGCACGATGAGGACATCACCCGGCTGCAAAATGCCATGAAAGATGCCCGCAAGCGTCTTGAGTCCATCAGGGTTCGTCAGCAAGTGGCTTCTAATCGGGTAAAAATGCGTGAAAAGACCCGGGAAGAAACCCGCCTCCGCCAGGAAGCCCGCTTTGAACAGATGGAAAGAGGGATAGACGAGCTCGACAGCCGTCTGGACGCCGAAGGTCTGGGCAAAGCAAACCTTCAAGATGAGTTTGCAGCCCTTGAAGCCAACAGCGCTGTTGAGAAAGAACTGGAAGCGTTAAAAAACCAGATGAAAACAGAAAAGTCAGAATAAACCATGGCAATGACGGGGCATTTTTCATTACCCTGTAAAGGTCACAATAATAAACAGCCACGGCTTACTAATTAAGACGGTCGCACTAACCCGAACACAAGTAAGCCCTTAGGCACACAATAAGGAAAGAAAGGACAAATTATGGAGGCCATGCTGGACGGGCTTGTACCCTTGAGCGCCATTCTGACACTATTCCTGTTTTTGCCCTGGCTGCTGTTTCACTATGTTTCCAGAATCAGACAGTCGAAACAGCTGGACGAAGAGTCACAGGAACTATTTGAGTCAGCCATCCATCGTGTGGAAGGTATGGAAGACCGTATCCACACCCTGGAACGCATTCTGGATGCCGAAGTCCCTGACTGGAGATCACGGGCATGAGAGTACTGAGAAAAATATTCAAGCCATCGGACTGCGGACAGGCTGAACCTGCCATCATGGGAGTATGCAGCTATATTGCGAACCGGTTTGGACTGGATGTACTCCCGGTAAGAATTGCCGTAGTCGCTCTGGCTTACTTAACGTCCGTCTCCAAGATAATGGTGCCTTATATCATTATTGGTGTAGTGCTCAGCCTCACCCAGGACGACAGAGGCAAACCCGGTAAAAAAAAATCTAAAAAGAAAAAAGTAGAGATCAAAATTGATCTGCCCGACCATCAGGCAGAAGAAGGAAAGAGCTCAAGCCGTACTGAAACAACTGAGACTGGCTATTCTTCTGCCCGGCTCTCACGTACTTCGGTCAAGCAGTTGGATCGAAGCCTGAAAAGACTGGATACCAGACTGTCCAGACTGGAAGAGTGCGTCACCTCCAGCCAGTTCAGAATGGCCAGAGAGTTTCGCGACCTGGGAAATAAAACCACGTCGGTTTAATCAGTAACAGGAATCCTGCCTTGCCATTGTTATTACAATGACGGGATTCCTTTGCCTGAAAAAAGTTCTGATAAAAAAAACAAACAAGGAATCAACATGAAAAAGCACCTGTTTCTGATCGCACTGGTTTTACCTGCAGCCATCACCCTGAGTGGCTGCTCTATTAATATTGGCGGCAGCAAGTCCAAAGGACCTGAATACAACCAACAGCAGGAAACGGACAAACTGCAGCGTGAAAAGGTCTCGCGTTTAAATGAAGGTGAAAGTATTGAAAGCGTCCGCAATAACCTGGGTATACCTGACTTTACTGAGTCATACAGCAGAAACGATAAAAAAATAAAAGTTCTGTTCTATCGGACTCAACGAGTAAAAGCCGATGGCATGACCACGAAAGACGAATGCACGCCGCTGATTTTTGTAGATAAAAAGCTCGATAGCTGGGGCCATCATGCCCTGACCGAAATTTAATACGCCACTTTATTTAAAAGGACCCTCATCTACAGGGACGTTAAATTAAACGTCATGCATTCATCGGAAGAATCAACGACGTGGAAGAATAACCATGAACAAAACCATCATTGCTGCCAGCCTGCTGCTTAGCACATTCGCAGCCTCTGCCTTATTGGCAGGTGAAACCAGACAGTTAAGTACTGAAATTGAAGTCAGCCCCTCGACCATTGCCATGCTGGATGTTCGTGTCGGCAATATAGACATACGACCTTCAAAAGATAACAACATCCATATTGATATCAAAATCAGTGAAAGTGAAGAATGGTTCAGCGACAACATTCAGAATGCTGAGCTGGCCATCAAAGAAAAAGACGATCGCATCATGATCCGGGTGGGCCCGGAAGGCAAAGAATACGAAGAAAACTGGACGGTCTATTTACCAGCCGTCAAGAAGCTGGATCTGGACGTAGGTGTCGGCGAAGCGGATATAGAAGATATCAATACCGACATGAATGTTGATGTGGGTGTGGGCACCATCCAGATCAGAGGCAATCAGCAAGACTTCTCAAAGATTAAAGTCGAAAGCGGCATTGGTGACACCAGAATCAAAGCAGAAGACGGCAAAAACTTCAGTGAACGCCACCTGGTAGGAGGCACCAGTTTCTGGGAAGGCAGTGGCCAGCACTCCATTCAGGCAGACGTGGGCGTAGGAGACGCCTCTATCAGACTGAATTAAACGACCCGATCAACAGGTATTTCTTGCTTATAACAAGAGCAACTGTGCTGCTCAGTTGCTCTTCCCTTCCTTGAAAACAACCTTTCCACAGAATACGTAATACCCCCTACCCTCCAACACAAAAGACTGGCAGAATGAACGGCAAAAATAAGCCAGCAGGATGCTGTGACGAGTTCAGGGATATTACTCCACTGTTGTTTAAATAACAGTCAATCTCGGGGCGGTAGCGTGTCTGAGAAAAGTTTTGACTAAAGACTGATCACCATCAGTCAACCTGCTCAGATAACGAACAAATAACTTATGCGCGGCTTATTCTCCTCAATCAACAGAAAGTAATATAGCTTATTGATAAATAGGGCTTTTTCAGAGACCTGAAAAAGAGGGATAAACCTCAAGTGAGTTAGTTGCCCCTGTTTTGGGGGGATATAACGCGTGTGCGCGTAATATCTAATGTTGCTTGTTTGAGTTTTAATAGCTGTTATACGCTAAATCAATTATCACACTAACATGTAGTAAATTATGAGTAACATTAAAGAACTAAAAGGAAAACGAAAAATACTAGAAATGTTTCCGGCTAATTTTAATCCAATATCAAGTTTCAATGATTACACTGAATCCGAATACTTGGAAATACTAGAGATGGTTGAAAGGAATATTCCTTTCAAGAAAGACAATGCTAATCTATCACTTTGTTTATTTCTTTACTCCGGCTGCTTAAAGTTCGATCGTTTCACTGTGCCTACACCCTACGTCTTCAATCCAGAAAACAATAAATTATATTATCGCTTTCTTGAAGCATTAATAAAAGCTGAGAAAGGCTTGTCTCATAATACTCTAAGTTTTTCTTTGAAGAAAATAAAGGGACAAGTTTATGAGAAATTTGATCAAGTAGTATTAAAGTAGAACATCTTAAAGATTTTAGAATTAAAGTTAAAAGTTTTACCTCACCAAAGAATCATGAAAAGCTCAGAGAATTTTCTGAACAAAAAGATAAAATTGTTGCAATTTTAGATGGATTAGAAAAAAAGACATTAATTACGAAGATTGAAACAAAAATACCATATATCATATATGCAACACCTTTATCGATTAAAGCCAAGTGGGATGAAATTCCTTTTGAAATCACCATCATCCCTACCTACAAACAGTCTGAGGAAGATTTCTTTAAAGTTGATGGAGCTGCTCAAAGTTCAGCACC
This sequence comes from Endozoicomonas sp., assembly GCF_051008435.1. Lineage (GTDB taxonomy): Bacteria > Pseudomonadota > Gammaproteobacteria > Pseudomonadales > Endozoicomonadaceae > Endozoicomonas_A. Next base: position 35,708 of record NZ_JBPCXO010000028.1, read on the forward strand.
ATCAAGATGGCAATCAGGATATAGTCGAATTGTTATCTCACTTGAATCACTTATAGATTGTGATCTTTACAGTGAACCGCTGCAGACGCTCCATCAAAAAAAGGCACCAATGAATGGATGGCCGAAGTGTTTTGTTCTTGCTTATAAAATAATTAGGGATATAGCGTGGAAAATTAGGATTGAGCACAATGGTGAAAACCAGTGGGTTCCTAGTCCCCGTGATTTAAATGAAATAACATGGTCAATCTCTACTCCAAGTTTTGAAAATATTGAATGGAAAAAAATGGGAGCTCCTTCTGATTTAATAAGAGTTTCTCAACCAACAGATCAAGTAACTCATCTTGATTTTGGAGAGATTGAAGATATTGCTTGGTCTGAAAAATGTCGTTCGCTTGCAGTTATGTATTCAGGTATGGGGCAACATGAAGAAGCATTGTTTTGGTTAAATGCAGGTATAGAAGCTTTCTTCGATGAAGGGTTCAAAATGATATCAGAGGAACTTGGCAAGCCAGAGTTACTAGATGAAATAAGTAGCCCTAAAGCTTTTTGGCTTCCAGCTGATGAAGTTGTCACAAGCCAGTTCCCTGACATGGTAGGTAAGATAAATTGGCCAGACGACAAAATACATGTAAGCATGTACGCTAAGCTCAAGTTTTTGTACAAAAACTACAATATGAAGACTTCAGTTAAAAAACTGCAAAAAGAATACCGTGTCATAAGTAAAAACAGAAATGATCTTTTCCACGGTAAAGAAAAGGTTGGTATCACTCCAGAGACAATACAAAAAGCGTTACAAAGTTTTGCTTGGATAAAAGAAAATTTTAAACTCGCTTCCGAGTAATTCGCGTATAACAAGTGCGTCCAGGCGACCGCCTTCGGCGGCGCCTGACGCAAGCGTTATACGCTCAAAAATCTCAAGCTCCTTACTCGAAGACCTGTATAGCTTGTTCGAGTAAATAAGGCATCATGAGAATTACCCATCTTAAGAGTGGCTTATCATTTACTGGGCTCCAGTATTTTGAAGTAAGAAGTGCTGGTAAAACTATTACGTAAGAAAGAACACCATTCGAAAATGAAAAAGCAACAGCGTGCATTCTTGACGTTTTTCTCACAACAAATGAATTAAATATAGAAACAGCAGCTGATTGAGCTATCGGGCTAAGAAAGTGTAATCCAGGAAATTGAGAACCAATTAAAAAAGATAATGAAGCAAGTGCTTGATAATATTCTCTTTCTATTAAGTATGACTCTCCCTGAGCTCTACCAGATAGAATATTTTCACCAATAGTTATAGTTGTAAAGCAAGCTTCCCATATACCTCCCCTGATAACTTGAAGCTTTGCAGCAATAAGAAATTCATCAAGAATATTTTTCATCTCCGAAGCTTCAGGCCTTTTGTATGTGACTCCTCTGATCAGAATGTTTTTTGGTGCATCGCTACGATAACTAAATGGATTTGAGCTTCTAAAATCTGTTGATATTCTATTGTAGAAGCCTGATACATCTGACCAGGTAAGTTGCAGGGCGAATGCTTCATTTTGATTAGTAGCTAAAATAGCTGGTATTGCAACATCATATTGATTTAAGGGCAATTTGCCAGAAAATGGAATATCAGAAAATGCTGACAAGAAACTTGCTGTAAAGCTTGCTTTGCACTTTCCAAGTGCAGAGTTTGCTTCAGAAAGCATGCAATAAAAAAAGCATAAAAGTAATATTAGATATATCTTAAACTTATTTGGCATGTTTTTTCCGTAATATACTTTAAAGCAAGTAAAAGTAGTCCAAAAAATCTAGCGACACCGCGTATAAATCGGGTAAGGGCTGACTTTTCTTCAGCCCTCCCCACACCACCCGGCATGCGGGTCCGCACCGGGCGGTTCACTGAAAGTTTTAACCGTTTACAGCTTCATTAGCCTGTTTTACCTGCCT
>NZ_JBPCXO010000029.1:0-3495 GCF_051008435.1 Endozoicomonas sp.
ATATTCTTGCCTTTATACTACGCCTGCAGATTCAAACGCCTTTAACCCACAAAAAGAACTTTAATCAGGAACTCTCCATGACTCAATTCGATCACGACACTAAAGAGTTCCTCTCCCAACCCTTTGATGGGGTGAACCTGTCCGCTCAAGAACTTCAGGATACAGAGTTCGACGACTGCACCTTCACTGGCTGTGACTTCAGCGGGGCAACCTTCGATAAGTGCCGGTTTATAGATTGCCACTTCCAGAAGTGCAATCTCAGCCTGGCTCAGTTCAAATATTGCCGACTTAATGATGTCTCTTTCCAGGAGTGCAAATTGGTGGGCGTTGACTGGACGAAAGCGGACTGGCCTAACCTGGCTCTCTCCTCCCCCATCAGCTTTGAGCAATGCATACTCAACGATTCCAGCTTCTTTGGCCTGCATTTGGCTGAAATACGCCTGAGAGAGTGCAAGGTACATAATGCAGACTTCACTGACACCAATCTCAATCATGGTGAGTTTTGCTATTCGGACTTTACGGGCAGTACTTTTGCCCGAACCAATCTGGAAAGCTCGGATTTCACTGAAGCCACTGAGTATGACATTGATATCAACAATAATCGGATTCAGGGTGCCAAATTCACACGCTATGAAGCCGCTCGGCTCTTGAGCCATCTTGGTATTGAGCTGGTTGACTAGTCTCCCATCACTTCAGTCTTTTATATAAAAAATTGTCTTAATTCTTTAGATGACCTATAACTAAATGATCCCAGAAGTTTTGAACCGGGGGCGATCTGGATTCGACGACGGTATCGAAACCTTAGGTGCATGCCGAGGACGTAGTGGTTCTCGTTAATCAAAACACTACAAACCTTATAGTTGCCAACTTGGTAGCTCTTGGAGACGCTCCTAACGACGCTGACTTCGGTCAAGCTCGCTTTGCAGCTTAATCGTAGCTAAACCCTACGAGTTTCCCAGTCTGTCCGGCTCGTCTACTGGCCGGTTTTCGGACTGTCATCGTAAGTAGACTCGCGAGGCCCAGTATGCCTGTGACTGGCCAGCTAAAACTTAGCAGGATCGCTTGATAAAACCCCGACCGCTGGGTCGTTATTGAGTTAAATCCAAAGGCGGATCTAAGCATGTAGAGCCGAAGGCTAAGAATCGGCGGACGCGGGTTCAATTCCCGCCGCCTCCACCAACACAAAACCTCATGTCGCAAGACATGGGGTTTTTTATTGGCCGAACGGGAATTTAAGACCGCGTAGCGGGTTCACAAAATCGTCTGGAACGATTTTGGACAGCTTTTTGTACAGGACGTACGGTATGCCGATGTTACAGGAGCATTCATCGGCTCAGCTGGCCCGCAGGGTGAACTACAGGGCAGTCTTCACAATTCCCGCCGCAGGTCTGCCAACACACTCCAATGCCAATTCAGCGGATTCGCAGAAACGCCTAGAAGATTTCTGGACTGCCTGCTCTCCAAGTCAGGCAAAGCTTCAGGATATCAGTACAAACTTCAGAACAATGACATTGGCTTGGTGATTCTGTTCAAGATGTTCCACGCCAAACCGGAAACGCCCTCATCCCATCTGAAAATAGAATGCTCTCCCTGGTTCCTGGATCGGCGCTCACCGGATGAAGTGGAAAAATACCTGAACAAGATCGCCAACAAACTACTGATCAGTCCTGTACCCAATTATCCTGCTATTCACCTAGCCGTGGATGTTCAGGGCTGGTTCCCACCCGAAGATTTTGTGAACTCAGTAAAATGTCGATCCAGGCGAATATCCCAGTACAACACCTTTGACTCCCTAGGAGCCTGACCGAGAATAGGTTATTCAGATATCCAAAATCACAAAATGAGCAAAAAACATCCATATCTCCGACGTGATTTGCTCATTTTTACAGATTGGCAGCCTTTTACCGCCTTTATGCTGCTTTTTTAACCCCTTTCAAATATTCAAGACGGACTGATCCCGTCGATGCTGCATTTACAAATTTTTTGACGTTATGCGCCGTGCATACCAGCGAAAACTCTGCCGCTACTTTTTCTTTGCCACGGAGACTGAATCCACGGAAACCAGATTCTTTTATCTGCCCAAACGGTGGCTCTGCAATCACCTTGCGACGTTCATATATGGCTTTTGCCCCAGCTGTTTCCATTTTCTTATTCATGGATTGACGGGTCTTCTCAAAACTATCGGTACGGATAACCCTGCCAGCCTCTTTCTTTGAACCGCTGCACTTCGAGCGATAAAGACACTCCCTGCAGACAACCTTACTGGCCCGATAGCTCTTTCTCTTGGCTTTGCTGGCTGGATTGGTTATCAGTCTTTCCCCTGCAGGACAGGTAAATACATCAGCTTCTGAAACATACGCAAAGTCTGCTTTAACAAATTTTCTATCAGAGTTGACAAGGTCGCTATTGGCAGGCTTTTCCTGCTTATCGGTAGCGATATAGGCGTCTATGTCATGCTGCTCAACAACATGCAGGTTTGGTCCTGAAAAATAACCATTATCCATGCTCCATTTATCCACAGCCGCACCATCAGTCGCTTCTGACAATGCTTGTAACGCAGGCTCCAGCTCTTGTACGTCGTTGGCGTGTTGGCTGATATGTTGGCCAACAATGATCTGATAATCAGAATCAACATTAATTTGAGCATTGTAGCTGTACTCACAATATCCCTTCTTGCTCATCATGCGGGCATCATGGTCTGCAAAGCTGATCTGCTTTTTGTCATCTATTGGCTCGCCTGGGTTCAAGGATTTTTCACGCTCTTCAAGCGCTTTTTTGGCGGCTTTGATTTTCTTCAACCGCTCTTCTTTAAACTGAAGATCTTCAGAAATACTGTAGCCATTTGTTTCTTTATAGGCGTCATCTTCTTCCTGATCATACTGGCTGGCTTTTTTGATCAACTCATCCACTTCGGCACTGAGTTCTGCCTCTTTCGTCTTGAGTCGGCCATAGCTCATGGCTTTGTGCTTTGAGCTGTTGGCTTTGAACTTTGAACCGTCCAGACTGATATGGCCCAGTGATGCCATTTCGAGGTCTATAGCCAGTTTGACTGACTGTTTGAAGCAGTCATGGAAAAATGACAGATTATCCTTACGAAAGTCACCCAGAACCCTGAAGTTTGGGCAGTTCATTTGAGAGATATACATGAATGCCAGATCTTGCCGACAGCGTCGTTCAATCTCACGGGAACTGAAAACCCCATGGCTGTACGCGTAGATCAGAATAGCCATAATGAGTTTTGGAGGGTAGGCATGCTGACCAAGGTGGTGATACTGTTTTTCAACTTCAGATGTATCGATGTTCTGAAAGATAGCTTCGTAAACAAAACAGTCATGGTCTTTAGGAAGCAAGTCGAAAATGTTAGTTGGAAACAGCAGGTGCTGATCAAACTCAACAGGGCTATCCTTGAATTTTGGTGGTGGTGACATCTGGCATTATTAGGGTTGATTTAAGGCTTATCATAACAGATAAACCTATTCTCGGTCAGGCTCCTAG
>NZ_JBPCXO010000030.1:0-10239 GCF_051008435.1 Endozoicomonas sp.
TACGACGCGGGTCTGTATATCGGGTGCAATATGAGTCATGACTGAGAGTAAAGAGAAAGGTTTAGTAGAAAATGGCACAAAACTCTGAAAAATCCAGCCTATTTTGAGGGGGCTGAATAGTTACAAACGATCAGAGATTCTCAAAAACTCATTGGAACTTAAGAAAGCGGTGCTTCATTGAAAGGCGTTTATGATCATTTCAATCTTATTGAGGATGAAATGAAGGCTACAGTAGCGATCAGTTATTCTTCATATCTCTATTTCTATTATCAGATTAAGGATATGTTCGACCGCTTTGTGGGGAAGAATACGGGTTTTATATTATCAACGTTGTTGGCACAAACTATCCTTAATGGCGTTTGTGACTTTGCGGCGGGTGAACCGTTTGAAAACCGTGTGGGTTTCTTTAGTCATCGCCCTGATCTGTTGTTTATTGATCCGCGAAATATAGCGAATGATATTGAGGGTTTCTGTATAAGAAACTGGCTAAACATGGCTGTATTTGGGTGGAATTATTTCACGGGTCGATTTACTTTACGTATAAAGTAATGATCCTGTTGCGGCATGATCTGTCTGCTTTTAAGGCTTTCCAGTCTGAGAAGCCTTTCAAACCGTACCAGGATTGGTTACTGTGTTAATTAGGTTGAGGTGCGGGATAAGATTCTTTTATAGCCTTTAATGAAAATTCTTATAACCCATAGGGGGAAAGGCTGATGTAAGCTCTGCTCCATTCACCTGGCAGAGCTGTCTATTCTTCTGTGGGCTGCTATCTTTCTGTCTGTACCCCAGACGCAATTGTTCTTCCCGGTCTACTCAACCTGACACAGTCATGGGCCGGAAATACCGCTCACTCCATGCCATGAACACAGCTGTAGAGGTTGGATTAGCGGTATTTTCTTGGAGCCTGTCGAACGTAAGCTTTCGGGCATACTCTCTATTGAAGATCTCTATTGAAGAGTCAGTAGAGCGAGTCAATAGCCTTGAGCGTTCTAGACAGCTTCGTTGGATTTGTGTGAATAGTTGACCTATTCAAGCAAATTCCACGGACAAAATTGCCTTGAGTCCGACAGGCTCCTGATCTGTCTCATTGAATCTTTTTCAGAGGTTTAGCCATGCACGAAACCGGCCTAGCTGCACCGGTCCTGATACTGGCTGGTCTGCTACTTCTTGCTACCAGTTCATCCATTCTGCTAAAAAAACTGAGGTTTCCCTACACTATTGGCCTGGTAGTGATAGGCATGGCTTTAGGGATTCTGGCGCAGTATACCGACGCATTAGAACCTGTACTGAAGATTGATCTGTCCCATGATCTGATCATGTATGTTTTGCTTCCGGTTTTGATCTTTGATGCTGCCATCAATATCAAGCCCCCTCATCTGTTTCGTGAGATGAGTTCAGTACTCAATCTTGCTGTGTTTGGTGTTGTTCTTTCCATGCTGGTGATCGGTGTCATCATGAATATGCTGACACCGCTTAGTCTGGCTGGGGCCATGCTGTTTGGTGCGCTGATTTCAGCAACTGACCCGGTGGCTGTTATCGCCCTGTTCAAGGAAGTGGGGGCGCCGGCTCGGATGTCCATGCTGATGGATGCAGAGAGTTTGTTTAATGATGCTACCGCGATCGTTATTTTTGGCATTGTATTGGCGGTGATTCAAGCCGGAGGTGGCGTTGGAAGCGGCGTTGTTCTGGGCGGCATCTGGTCTTTTATCGAAGTGTTTTTTGGTGGGATTATTGTCGGTACCATTTTGGGCGTGGCTACGCACTGGTTGCTTAAACTGGGCAAGTCCGAGCCATTTGTGCAAATTGCCCACACCACCATACTGGCTTATGGCAGCTTTATTATTGCTGATCATGTCCTGGGGGTGTCCGGTGTTATGTCAACCATCGCGGCTGGCATTGTCACTCGCTCAGAATCAGGCAAAGTTTTGTCTGAACAGGTGCGCAGCTTCATCACACCTTACTGGGAATTTATGGCCTTCATTGCCAATAGCTTGATTTTCCTGCTGCTGGGTATGAAGGAAGATCTCTTGTTCAGAAATCTGGATCATTTGCAGAAGTACTATCCCTATCTTATGATTGCGATTGCAACGGTTCTGGTGGGTCGGCTGGTCGCTGTGTATTTGTTGCTGCCCATCTCTAATCGTCTCCCTGTAGGTCGTCCTGTAGATAACAAGACCAAGGCGATTATGTTCTGGGGTGGGTTGAGAGGTGTTGTGCCTGTTGCCCTGATGTTGTCGATTCCTGACAGTATGCCCGAGAAGAATCTGATTATTGATATGACTCTGGCCGTTATTCTGTTCTCTTTGTTGGTGCAGGGAACCACGGTGAACTGGCTTATGAACAAGCTGGATGTCAATCAGCATTATCATGTCGTAAAGCAGGCTATGAAGAAACTGGGAGGGTGAATCCCTCCCCTTATCGTTTCATTACTCTGCTGTCAGAACTCTGCCCAGGGTAACATCTCCCTCAATAGTGGTGCGGTTGATAATACGGCGCACCCCTTTACGGGTTCCGGTAGCACAGTGCATGGCACGCCAGTTGTCCCAGAGAACCATGTCGCCTTCCTGCCATTCATGAAAGTAATGGAATTCAGGTCTGCGGGTATGAGCTACCAGTTTTTGCAGAAGGTCTATGGCTTCATCATTGGATAGACCCGCCTGTTGTGGGGTGATAACCCGGTCAAGAAATTGCTCAACAATGCCCAGGATTTTCCTTCCGGTTATTGGGTGCGTAACAACACCGGGGTAGGCTGCGTCAGGAAAGTCCGGGTAGTTCATGTCAGAAGGCTTTTTGGGCTGAAAAGGCCCCGGCTCATAACCCTCTACATCGACATAACGCATATTTCTGCGCTGCATGCAGAAGGAGTAGGCGACCTCTATCTTCTCCAGAATCTCTTTGGTTTCCTGATCCAGAGCATCGTAGGCTTTAGCAAGATCTCCAAAGCCGGTCAGACCATCGTTTTCCGGGACGACCACCGCACGAAGCAAGGCGCCATGATTGGGGCGACCGGTGTAGTGCAGGTCTATGTGCCAATCCAGACGACCCACAATTTCTTCACCCTTGTAGTTCGCGGTGAAGAACTTGTCCTTTTCGCCGCCGCTTTCCAGAACAAAAAGCTCGGGATTGGCTTCATCGGTCGTGGCTTTCAGTGGGTGTATTTCCAGCGGTCCAAAAATGCGACTGAACTCGATCTGTTTTTCAGGAGTAATGTCCTGGTTACGGAACAACAGGATGCCGTATTCATGCCAAAGTGATTTCAGCTCATCTTTTATTGCCTGACTAACCGGCTCATTAATATCAAAACCGGAGATTTCTACGCCAACATTTTCAAGAGGTGTAACCTGTAACTTCATGGCTCTATACCTTTTATTGTTTTTGCTTCGCTATGGGCATTTTTGATCTGCTGATAGCGTCGGCTTTTGTATTTTTAAAAATTGTTTAGACGTCGTTTACTATGTCAGGGTCTGCTCGTAACTCGCGGCGAGCCATCGCTTCCCAACAAAATGGAAAACCGTTGTCGTCAATACGACTGAGCTTTTCAACTTCCCAGGCACGCTTGCTGCGCCATTCCAGAGTGATGACTCTGAGGTGGGCTTGCCTTAAATTCTCTGCAACAACCAGTGAGCCATGATTGGCCAGTAGTGCCCATTTGGCGTCTCCCAGAGCTTCTGCTGCAAACAGCGTTGAAGCGCCATCCTCAAAAGTGCCGGTGTACTCGTTATATACCCGTTACCATTGAAGATGTGAGTAGGCGGCAAACGAACGAAGCCCCATGAGCCTACGAACAGTAGGTGATTGGGGTGAGCGAGAGCAGCCAACAACCTCACATCTCCAAGGGTGATGGGTATAGATCGGTAACTTCTCACCGCAATAGGATCCAGCCTGATCGTAAATGGGAGGTATTTTCTGAAGGTTCGCCCAGATACCACTCCAGTGGGCATGGTTGTGAATGACGACATGGGTATCAGGACGCAGGGCGTGCAGTTGAATGTGCAGGCCGATGGCGGGTGTGATGTTCCATTCGCCATCAATCACCTGTCCTTCTGCGTCCAGAGTCATGATGTCTTTGGCCGTCAGTTCATCCCAGCTCAATTCCCAGGGGTTGGTCAGAATATTGCCGTTGGGTAAGCGCCAGGTGATATGGTCGGCAATGTGTTCATTCCAGCCTTCCCTGAACAGCATGCGACACATCAGGGCTACCTGAGCCTTTTCGGACAACTCCGGTAGCAGGGCGTGTCTTCCCGGTCTGGGAGCAAACTGATCGACTATGGCTTGATTCAAACCTGAGTATCTTTTCATGTTTTGCTCCTTATTTTTTCACCATGGCTTTTAGCGCACGGTCACATTTTTTGGTGTAAGGAGGAATCAGACCGCTGAGTTTTTGAATATTGATCTTCCCTTGTTTGAAGATAGCTCTGGCGTGGCTGAATTCTCTGAAGCCATAAACCCCGTGATAGTGACCAACGCCAGAGTCTCCAACACCACCAAACGGCAGGTTTTCGCAGCCGCCATGCATGATAACGTCGTTCAGGGTGACACCACCGGACAGGGTCCGTTTGATGACAGTGTTCTGGAACGAGGGCTGGTTGCTGAATAGATACAGGCCAAGAGGGTGAGGACGGGCATTAATAAAATCTATGCACTCATCAATTTGTCGATAGCTTTTGATCGCCAGAACTGGTCCAAAAATCTCTTCGCGCATAATGCCGAGATCATCGTCAGGATTGACAATAAAGGTCACAGGAAGCTTATAAACAGAGTCCTTGGGTTCCAGAGTTTCTTTTGCCGGATTGATTGTGCGTACATCCGTTCCCCGTTCCTTGGCTTCATCAATACAACCTTTGACCCGGTAGTAATGACGTTCGTTAACAACAGCGGTGTAATCCTTGTTGTTCTTCATGGTAGGGAACATTTTTCGCGTCCACTGGGTTGCAGCCTCAATGAACGACTCCAGTTTGTCCTCATGCACGAATACATAGTCAGGAGAGAGGCAGACCTGGCCGGCATTCAATGCCTTGCCAATCATGATTTTTTCGGCGGCTTCCTGGACGTCGTACTCCCTGTCTACAACCACTGGAGACTTTCCTCCCAGTTCCAGTGTGACCGGTGTGAGATGATCAGAAGCTGACCTCATGATCTTTTTGCCAATATGGGTTGAACCTGTGAAGACCAGATGATTAAACGGTGCTGCCGTCATTTCGGACCCCAGTTCAGGGCCTCCGGAAATAGTAGTGACCACTTTCTCGTCAAAATAGGTTTTGACCAGTGATTCCATCAGTGCCGACGTGGCTGGAGAGACTTCCGAGAATTTCAGGATGGCGCGGTTACCAGCAGCCAGAACGCCAGCAAGAGGACAGATGACGGTATTTACAGGGAAGTTCCAGGTACCCAGAATGCCCACAACCCCCTTGGGCTGGTATTGAACTTCAGCCTTGCTGCCGGTGATGCGATAGATCAGGTCCAGCTTTCGCTTCTCTGCTTTCATCCACTGTCGTACATGCTTACGGCTGTGTTTGAGAGATTCCAGACAGAAATAGACATCCGAAAAGATGGATTGATGGCTCGACCGACTGCCAAAGTCCTACGCCAGTGCCTGAACTATATGATCATGATTATCATGAATCAGGTCGATAGTTTGGTTTAGTCGTTCAATGCGGGTTTTGGCACTGACTTCACCTTCTTTAATGAAGTCGGCCCTTTGTGCCTCCAGCAGGCGTTCAACCTCTCCGGTTGGTGTATCGCTGTCCCCCTTGATCCGGTTTGGATCAAGAAGGTTGGTCTTCAGTGTTAAAACCGATGCGCCTCTCATACTGCTGCCTTTTGTTCTGTTTTGCTTTTATTGCTTGAGAGTGATGCTTCTGGCTTGCGAATCAGTGGCCAGAAAAGTTCTTCTTTCCAGTCCAGGTTCTTGGCTTTTGGCAGGCAGTATCGTTTCTGTGCACGGTTCGGGATTTTTGCAGTGCCAAAGACCGTGTCGAAAATGAACAGAGTGGTTGCATAGTTACCATTCAGGTTGGATCCTGGCCCCCAGGCATGATGGGCATGGTGCGTGTCAGGCAGGGTGATCACTTTTTCTAAAACGCGCCAGGCAGGCTCGCTCCAGGGCATTTTCTTGCGAAGCCAGAGGTCCCAGCGGAAGGCTGTGTGCGTCAGCATATTGCCAAAGAAAGTCATCATGCCTGCAACAACACAGGGGATGCCGAGGCCGAAGTAAATCATGAAAGGCAGCATCCACACCTGTGGCAGCAGCAAAGTCCAAAAGACGTTATAGCGCCAGATTACACCGGTGTTGAGTTTCTCAGCAGTGTGGTGGGTTCTGTGAATTTTCCACAACCATTCCTTTTCGTGAGTCCATCGGTGTAACCAATAGTGCATGAACTCTTGAACGAAAAAGATGACGCCGAGTGCCAGCCAGAAGGGGGTTTCGGCCAGAGCACCGGAGCTGTTTGGAAACATGAAAATGACCAGCCAGCCTGCAATAAAACCTATCAGGGGCGTAGACATGACTGCATGTGCGGAAAGGCCCGCCAGGATGAATCCACCATCACGCCATGGGCGAAGGGATTCCTTGAATTTACCCGCCAATAATTCAATCACGAACACCAGAATAAAACCCGAGCTGACGATGCTCGCGATTATTTCTCTCTCAGACATAACACCCTCACTTTTTTCTTCTTATTTTTTAGACAGCTCAAGGCTGTGTTCGAACTTTTTATATTTGAGTTCTTTTATAAAGATTTAAGGTGAAGAACAGCCCTGTTATCGCGCAGTATTGGTGCACTTGCTGAGTTCGCTACGGGCGGATTCGCACCTTCAATGAGCATGAGTAAAGTTACGAGAGTGGTTTATATATGTAAAATCGATATTTAGTATCTAAAATATCCATCATTTGAATAATAAGAAAATAGTATGAAGTTCAATCTGAAAGGTGTAGACCTCAATCTGTTGACCGTCTTTGAGGCCATTATGGAGACCGGTCAGCTATCCAAGGCTGGGGATTTGCTTGGAATGAGTCAACCTGCCATGAGTGCAGCGCTTCAGCGGCTGCGAGTGACCGTTGATGACCCTCTCTTTGTCAGAAGTCGACAGGGAATGGAGCCAACACCCAGGGCCGTTGAGTGGTATCAAGCCATTAGTCCGGCACTGACTCAGATACGCATGAGCCTCGAATCCCGTAAAGATCCCAAGCCGGGGGAGAGTCAGAGAGTATTTACCTTGCTGGCGGGTGACTACTTTGAATCGGTCTATCTTGCACCTTTACTTGAGACGCTCCAGGCAGAAGCTCCCGGTATCAGTTTGAATCTATTAACGGTTTCTGCTGACGGATTGCCACAGGATTTTAAGGCTGGAAAGGCAGATTTCGCCATTCATTATCAGGAGCCAGATGAATCCGGCCTGGATTTTGTTTCTGTAGGCGAGGAAAGGCTGGTGGTGATTGCTCGAAAAGATCATCCCAGATTGGGTGGTGGGCTGACTGTGGATAACTATTGTCAGGAGAGGCATGTCATTTTTGCTGTCAATGGTCAGCAGAGTTTCCACCTGGATATCTTGATGGGCAAGCAGAGACCCAAGCGAAGTATTCTTGCACGAGTTTCCCACTTTAATTCTGCTGCCACGATTATTGAAACCACAGACGCGATCTGCACGATTCCAGAAAGGTTGGCTGCTGTTCTGATGGCTCGATTTGCTGTAGAGGCTCATCCTTTTCCATTGGAAATGCCAGCCGTGCCTAAAAAGCTGATCTGGCCATCGGCTCTGGCGGCGAATCCCTTGCATCGATGGTTTCGTGAAAAGTTGGTCGAGCTGATACTCAGTCGCTGATTCATTGTCGATGAGGCCCTGGTGGGTGTAGACTAGCGCCCACTTAAACTGTACTCGTTAATAGATCATGACTGTTCGTACTCGCGTAGCTCCCTCTCCTACCGGCGATCCCCATGTGGGAACGGCCTATATTGCCCTGTTTAACATGGCTTTTGCCAAGAGCCAGGGTGGCCAGTTCCTGCTTCGTATAGAAGATACCGACCAGGCGCGCAGCACAGCTGAATCTGAAAAACAGATTCTGGACTCCCTGCGCTGGTTGGGCCTGAACTGGGATGAAGGTCCTGATGCCGGTGGCCCTCACGGCCCTTATCGTCAGAGTGAAAGACGTGAAATTTATGATGAGCATGCACAAAAGCTGCTCGACAAGGGTCACGCTTTCCGTTGCTTTTGTTCAGCAGAGCGTCTGGATGCGCTAAGAGCTGAGCAGGCTGAAACCAAGCAGGGGTCAGGCTATGATGGTCACTGTCTGCATCTTTCTGAAGAGGAAGTGAAGGGTAAGCTGGCAGCCGATGAGCCTCATGTCATTCGCATGAAAATCCCTTCTGAAGGAAGCAGCAAGGTTGAAGACACGCTGCGTGGCACTATTGAGATTGAATGGTCTCAGGTGGACATGCAGGTGCTGGTAAAGGCAGATGGCATGCCTACTTACCATCTCGCTAATGTGGTTGATGATCACCTGATGGGGATTACTCACGTCATCAGAGGCGAAGAGTGGATCAGTTCTGCGCCAAAGCATCAGTTGCTTTATCAATACTTTGACTGGGATATGCCGGTTCTCTGCCATATGCCGTTGCTGCGCAACCCGGACAAGAGCAAACTGTCCAAACGCAAGAACCCAACCAGTATTACCTACTACCGGGATGCCGGCTATCTGCCGGAAGCTCTGTTGAACTACCTGGGTCGTATGGGCTGGTCAATGCCGGATGAGCGTGAGAAGTTCAATCTCGAGGAAATGATTGAACATTTCGACATCCAGCGCGTCTCTCTGGGTGGGCCTATTTTTGATCAGGAAAAACTGTCCTGGCTGAACGCCAGCTGGATCCGTGAAGATCTGAGTACTGAGCAGTTTGCTGACCGTCTCCATAAATGGTTGCTCAACAGTGACTATATTACGAAGTTTCTGCCATTCGCCCAGGGTCGTGTAGAAACACTGGCTGATTTTGCCCCCATGGCCAGTTTTATGTTCTCTGGCATGCTGGAGCTGTCAGAAGAAGACTTCGCCCATAAAGAGCTGGAACCGACTGAGGTGAAGAAAGTGCTGCAGTTTATCCTCTGGAGGCTGGAGCAGCTGAGGCAGTGGAACAAAGAAAACATCTTTGGAGAAGTGAAAACGCTTGCCAAAGAAATGGGGCTGAAACTGGGTGACTTTAACCATCCTATCTTTGTTGCGATTGCCGGTACGCCGAACTCCTGGTCGGTCATGGACTCCATGGCCATTCTGGGGGCAGACATGACTCGAGCCCGTCTGCGTCATGCTGTCAACGTTCTGGGTGGTTTGTCTAAAAAAGAAACCAAGCGTTTTGAAAAAGAGTTCAGAGCGCTGGGCAGTGAGTCAGAATAAATAAGATTCACTCGTTTCATAAAAAAGGCCGGATTTTTCCGGCCTTTTCTTTATCTGCCAGAAAGGGTTTCTGTGAGGCTTGATTGGTAAAGCGCTCAGAGAGAAAACCTATATAACTATCTGCTTGGATTAAACATTTTTTCATAAGTGAGCTTGACAGGTCAGGGGGGCATCCATATCATTCGCCCTGCGTTTCGGGGCAGCCAAAAAACTTCTCTTAAAGAGAAGGGTGAGCCGGAACGAAGTGAAGCATTTTGGGGCTATAGCTCAGCTGGGAGAGCGCAACACTGGCAGTGTTGAGGTCAGCGGTTCGATCCCGCTTAGCTCCACCAAATTGTGTCCCGTTCGTCTAGTGGCCTAGGACACTGCCCTTTCACGGCAGTAACAGGGGTTCGAGTCCCCTACGGGATGCCATTTTCAGAAGTCAGTAAATGGTATTTCTACTGATTTCTCTGACCGGATAAGTCGTTAAACTGCGTCGCTCAGTTCAGCATTGAATGATCTGATTAAGCGGGAATAGCTCAGTGGGTAGAGCACAGCCTTGCCAAGGTTGGGGTCGCCTCAGAGTTAAAGAGTGAGTCTCGTTTCCTGCTACGACTTTGAAGAAGTCCTAAAAAATCTTTATTGCGGGAATAGCTCAGTGGGTAGAGCACAACCTTGCCAAGGTTGGGGTCGCCTCAGAGTTAAAGAGTGAGTCTCGTTTCCTGCTCCGGACTTTGAAGAAGTCCTAAAACATCTTTATTGCGGGAATAGCTCAGTAGGTAGAGCACAACCTTGCCAAGGTTGGGGTCGCCTCAGAGTTAAAGAGTGAGTCTCGTTTCCTGCTCCGGACTTTGAAGAGGTCCTAAAGCATCTTC
>NZ_JBPCXO010000031.1:0-2327 GCF_051008435.1 Endozoicomonas sp.
AAAGCCGGATTTGGCCATTTTTTATGATTCTTTTCGTTGAATAGCTCGCTATTCGCCTCAAATAATCATAAAAACTGTCTCAAACCGGACTTTTTCTCGCTACGGTCGGCTAAGTCCGACAGACTCCTGGATGCAACAGCAAAAAATCGACTCGGGAAAAATACGACAGGACAGCATTGAGCTGTCCTGTATGGCGTTGACTGATTTCTGATCAGAGAGACTGATCAGAAATCATTGAAGCGGGCGATTCTTCACCAGCGCTCAAGGCTGTTTGCTGCTCAGCAAACCGGCTTCTTCAAAGTACTTCTTGGCGCCACTGTGCAGAGGAGCAGACAGACCATCGCTGATCATCTCTTCTTTCTTCAGATTGGCGAACGCAGGGTGCAGTTTTTTGAAGGTATCCAGGTTTTCGAAAACAGACTTGGTGATGTTGTATACCGCTTCGTCATTGATATCGGAAGAGGATACGAATGTAGCTGCAACACCAAAGGTTTGAGTGTCCTTGTCGTTACCCTGATACATGCCGCCAGGAATAGTGGCAGCGCGGTAATAAGGGTTATCTGAGATCAGCTTCTCTACCTTGGGACCGGCCACATTAACCAGCACCGTGTCACAGGAAGAGGTGGCTTCTTTCAGGGAGCCGCTTGGATGACCAGCGGTGAAAACGAAGGCGTCGATCTTATTGTCGCACAGGGCTTTGGCCTGCTCAGCAGACTTCAGCTCGGAAGTCAGGGAGAACGTGGCCTGAGTCCAGCCGTAGACATCCATCAGCTGTTCCATGGTTCCACGCTGGCCAGAGCCAGGGTTACCAATGTTAACGCGCTTGCCTTTCAGATCTTCAAAGTTAACGATCTTGGCATCTTTACGAGCAACAACCGTGAAGGCTTCAGGGTGAATAGAGAATACAGCGCGCAGCTTTTTGTCGGCTCCCTGATCCTTGAATTCAATACTGGAACCTTCATAGGCATGGTACTGCCAGTCAGACTGCACGATACCCATATCCAGCTCGCCGGAGCGGATAGTGTTCAGGTTGTAAACAGAACCACCGGTGCTTTCTACGGAGCAGCGAATACCGTGATCTTTACGGTCTCTGTTAACCAGACGACAGATAGCACCACCGGTAGGGTAGTAAACGCCGGTTACACCACCGGTACCAATGGTAACGAACTGTTGTTCAGCGTTAGCGGCGCTGGCAACAGAAGTGGCTGCAGCCAGGCCGGCACCCATGGCAACCATACCCAGTTTTTTCAGAACGGACATGTTTTGTGCTCCTCGATAGTAAGGGAATACCGCCGTTGTAGTGGTTATCTGGGGCGGCAATCCAAGCTTGTAGCTATATATTTATGTTTGTACTTTGAAAAGTCCGATCACCTGGGGTGATGGATTTCCCTGTTTATCCGGCTCTATTTGGAAGGTTGTCGCTTTTTTGCTTTTCTGTCGCGATCCTTCATTTTGTTCATTCACGCTGAGTATAAGACGATTATCTTATATCTATACGTTTTTATGTAGCTGGCCGTAATACTATTAGATTATTACAGTATTTTTAAAGAGGTTTTTTGATTTGTGTCAACTCTGATTCGGCTGATACCTATCAAATAGAGGTTGTTACCTGTATGCAGTTCGGGTTCGGGCTGCATTAAAACGGGATGACAGGGCAAGCTATAACGCTGAATATGTTCAGTGGCTTCAGTGGCTTCAGTGGCTTCAGTGGCTTCAGTGGCTTCAGTGGCTTCAGTGGCTTCAGTGGCTTCAGTGGCTTCAGTGGCTTCAGTGGCTATCAAAAATGCACAATCTGAATTTTCATAGGGAAAGCAGTGTCATCTTTAATACCTGATGTCATGCAATGCTGGATTCAAGCAATAAGTGCAAGCCAGCCCGGCTATGTATGAGGCTTCCGGACTGGGCTTG
This sequence comes from Endozoicomonas sp., assembly GCF_051008435.1. GTDB lineage: Bacteria > Pseudomonadota > Gammaproteobacteria > Pseudomonadales > Endozoicomonadaceae > Endozoicomonas_A. Next base: position 1,909 of record NZ_JBPCXO010000031.1, read on the forward strand.
ATTGATCTTAATCTGAACTTTCTAGTCCGGATATTTCATAAATGGCTGCGATGCTCGCGCAGAACATTGTGGCACTAAGGAATTTGGCGATTGAGCGCCGTACTGGTGTGTACGGTCGATTGAGCCAAACTTCCTTAGTGCGGCAAGCGAGGGCTCACGCGAATTTACGAAATATCCGGGCTAGTACATCATTCCAAATTAATCGTCGGGTAAAGCTTCGTCAGCTTTATCCAGGCATCTTCTGTTGTAAATCTCCACTCCATCTGGCTCTCGATATTGTTGCGTCGTGACGCCCAGGCCAAGATCTCTGATTTCAGAGCATCCTGATCTGGTATACGGCGGTTCAGACATTGGCGACTGAGTATACTCAATTCAATTTCTGCCATGTTCAGCCAACTGCCATGCTTGGGCGTGTAATG
>NZ_JBPCXO010000032.1:0-1124 GCF_051008435.1 Endozoicomonas sp.
ATGACTTCGACTGGAACCCTGTCGTCGAAACGCAGACCTTCGTCGGTGAGGCAATCATCAGAACGATGTTTCTTCCGACGCTCATAGGTGATGGTTTCGGTTTCAGGCGGTAGTGCATCAGGCGGTGTTTTGAAGGTTTCTTGTTTTGACTCAGAGCCTGCTCCAGTGGCGTCTTTATCCAGACTGCCACAATACGTTCTGCATGTTGTCGGGCAATAGAGAGCGCTTGGGTCCGATGTTTTCTGGCGGGCAGAGCTGCATCAAAGTATACACTGGGCTGCTTGGGTGTATGTCTATGGATCCATGTCGACTTTCCTGCGCCCTGAACTCCGAAAACAATATAAACAACGGCACGGTCAGTTTGCTCAGCCAGTACTCAAAATCGGAATAGGCTTGCTTCCAGGCTTGCTGGCTTCGCTCCGGTGTCCATAGCCGGCCCTGTTCAGTCTGAAGATAATGATCCGGATTAATATGGGCTAACTTGTGAATGCCTTTGTGCATAAGTATTAAATATCAGTCTTTAATATACGTCATGGGTAAGAAACGGACACCTTTCACATTACCTTCTGGTCCTGTGGCCTCAAATCCCTGGTGCTGGTAAAAGCTGATCGCATTGATGGAGGCGCGCAGAGAGACACTTTCACCTTCCGAGTGTTCCAGAACATGATTCAGCAAGCCCTTACCAACCCCTTTATTCTGATAGCTTTTATCAACAAACAGAGTGGTCATGTAGTTTTTATCTCTGAGTGCAGCCACGCCAATAATTCGATTTTCTTCCATGGCTTTGACCGTATAAAAGCGATGGGAATCAAAAATTGTGCGCGTGTCCTGGGCGATGGAGTGGCTGAAGGTGTTTCTGCCCTCATCAGAAAACAGGGGGAAAATATCTTGCTCAGAGGTTCTTCTCACCAGAGATTCTATTTCGTTAATGTCCTCTGGGCTGACAGGTTCTATAACCAGATTATTCTCTGACATGGTAACCATTTCTTATTGTTTTAAGGGGCTTTTACAGGTTGGCTGATGAAAAGTGAGGGGTTGCAACAGAAATAGCCTTCAGGAGACGATTGATTTATAAGGATCAAAATTTCTGAAGGATCAGACATGTGTGCAACACCCTCACTACG
>NZ_JBPCXO010000033.1:0-12856 GCF_051008435.1 Endozoicomonas sp.
GTGACGAGGTTGATTCCCTTGACTACCCGGTGGTGCTTACCAGACCAGAAGTGGCTGACCAGTGCCACAGAATAGCTGTATGGTTTGTCGAGTACACTGTCATCAACACTCAGGGTGCCGCCAACAAAGCATAGGTCTTGAGCAGCCTCATCGAACATATCTTTTGGTTGATAATCCTCGCGCTGAAGAAAGCGATTAACGCTGTCGTGAGAAATGCCTGTCACTTCTGCCAGCCTTGTGCATGTTGATGATTTTGGCTCACTAATCAAAAAGCCATGTATTGTGAAAGGGTGCATCGTGCGGTAGTCGGGCGAGTAGTACTTCTCATTTTCATCCCTGATAAACAATCATTTGGGTCAATTATCAAATTTCGGAACACGCTGTCAATGCGTAAGTCCTATCTTGAGCGAAAAAAATACTGTCGCTCAACGCTTGAATAAAAAACGGTAAAGCAGAATATTTTTCTCGGTAAAAAGTATGTTTTCTGCAGTATTTGTGACAACCTGATAATCATTGTCATAGTTGTCCTGTCTATGACTTCAGTCACTTTGAGTAACGGAACAGGCTTCTATAATAGGTTTTTAGTGTCGTTCTTTTTTTCGCTATGGGCATCGAGGAGTCAACCATTGCCAATCCCTGTTGAGATTTGCGTCAACAGTCTGAACCCAGACTATGTTTATCGCTCAGTTGCAGCCGCTCATGAAGGCGGCGCATCACGCATTGAATTGTGTGGTGACATGTCTGTTGGTGGTACTACTCCAGCTATGGCCCATCTGGAGGCAGCCCGAAAAGCTTTTCAAGATCGTCGTGGATTACTCTGCATGATTCGTCCTCGTGGTGGGGATTTTTCATTCAGTACGGTAGAGATTCGGCTGATGGAGCAACAGATCGCCGATGCGGCTCAGGCCGGTGCTGATGGCGTTGTCATTGGTGCACTTCAGCTGCCAGGTAATACGCTCAATCGAGATGTGTTAGGTCGGCTGGTGGATACAGCCAAGACTCGTAATTTATCTGTGACCTTTCATCGTGCATTAGATGCTACGCCCAATATGTTTGAGAGTCTTGATCTGCTGATGCAGTACGGTGTGGATCGTATATTAAGCAGTGGTACAGCTTGGGGTTCAGCAGACGGTGCTTTCGAAGGGGTAAGAATGCTTAAGCAACTGATGCTTCGAGCTGAAAACCAGTTGGAGCTGGTCGTTGGCGGGGGAGTTAGCCCTGAGAATATTGGCAAGATTCTTCAGCAGTTGCCTATAGAAAACCATTCTACCAGTGTTCACGCATACAGCAGTGTACTGGAGGAAGGAGAGGTTTCAGTTAAGAGAGTCCTTTCTCTCTGCAAAGCAGTGGAATCTTTTTAATGATCCGACCATGAGTTACATGGATTTAATCGCTTCTTGCATCTCAGTCCGTATGTTATCGGATTGAGTGCCAAAAATAGCCTGCATGTTCTGGCCCACCACCACTACAGCGGTGGCACCCAATTGTTTGATGGCATCCTGATCAACGTCATCGGGGTTGTTCACGGTGACCCTCAAGCGAGTAATGCAGGCATCCAGATTCTTGATATTCCCCTTACCTCCAAAGGCCATAATAAGGTTTCTGGCCAGGTCGCTGGAAGCTACAACCTTGGCCACCATTTCGGTTTCGTCTTCTCGTCCAGGGGTTTTGAGATCCAGCAGGGTGATCATCACTCTGAAAATGACGTAGTAAAGAACCGCGTAAATCAGCCCCAGGCCAATGATCCAGGAAGGTTTGGTAGCAATGCCGTAATAGAGGGCGTAGTCAATCAGGCCATTGGAGAATGACATGGCCATTTTGATTTCAAGGTAATTGGTGATGGCGTATGCCAGTCCGGCAAGTACTGCGTGAATGGCATACAGAACCGGAGCGACGAAAAGGAATGAAAACTCAATAGGTTCTGTAATACCTGTGAGTACTGAGGTGAGTGCCGCTGATATCATCAAGCCAGCAGCCTTGTGCTTGTTTTTCGGCTTGGCGCAATGCCAGATGGCGATAGCAGCAGCTGGTAAGCCAAACATTTTGAAAAGGTAGCCACCCGCCAGGAATCCTGCAGTGGGGTCGCCCGCAAAGAAACGTGCGATGTCACCGGTATAGACATTACCTGATGGATCAATGAATTCGCCCATCTCCATCTGGAAAGGCACATTCCAGATATGATGCAAGCCGAACGGGATAAGCGCCCGTTCCACTATGCCATAGACAAAGCCAGCCATTACCGGATTTTCTGTCACAGACCATTGTGAGAAGGCGTCAATACCATCCTGGATAGGGGGCCAGATAAAGCTCAGGATGATCCCCAGGAAGATGGCCCCGATGGCGGTGACAATGGGAACAAACCGCTTTCCAGCGAAAAAGCCTAAATAATCCGGTAGCTTGATCTTGTAATAACGATTAAACATCCAGGCAGCCATGATACCGACAATGATACCGCCGAAAACGCCGGTCTCAATGGTATCGATACCCATAATAGAGCTGGGCTCTACTCCCAGTTCTGTTGCCATGACCCCCATGGTTCCCAGCATGACCACATAGCCGACTGTCGCCGCTACGGATGAAACACCATCATTATCGGTGAGGCCAATGGCGGTACCGATAGCAAAAATAATGGGAAGGTTTCCAAAGACCATGCCGCCGGCCTGGGCCATGATGCTGGAAACCAGGTCTGGAATAAAATCGAAGCCGGCGCTGCCTACACCCAGCAGTATTCCTGCAACAGGTAGAACTGCTACAGGCAGCATAAGTGCCCGACCTATCTGCTGAAGTGTGCCGAATGCAGATTTGACCATTGGGGAAACTCCGGGGAGAAGATTCTAATCTGAGAGCTAATTGAAGGTTTATGAATTGATGGAAGGATAGACCAAACAGCTGTGAGCGTAGCAAAAACATTTCAGCTCAATGGCAAAAGTAAGATGTCAATGGATTGAAAATCCCGGGAAGGACCGATCACGTTCCATGGTATCGTTATTGCGTCTGAATGTTTAAAGAAGCAAATCGCTGTTGGTGGGGGCCACCAACAGTGATTTCAATGTCAAATGATCACGGTTCTACAAGTGGACTGGATCGGCAAGTGTCATATTTTTGCGCCTCATTACCCGCTCATAATGACCTGAATTATAAAGGCTTTCATTCTTCCTGATTACAATCACTTTAGGGTGAGCGTTCCGGATTGAAAATACCGTCTGAAAGAGTGGCTGCAAACCTTGTCTCTTAGAACATTAGGAAATGAGCAAGCCTGGAAACGTTATTTCGAGGTAGGTCATATCTAATGGCTTTGTTGCTCAAGCACCTAATATGAGTTTTATACAGCCGCCAGGCGAGCTGTGCATTTGAACACTTATTTCAAGGAGATAATCATGCTGAAGAAAATACTCAAGATGAGTTCTGCTGCAGCCCTGACTGTATTTGCCATGACGGCGTCTGCTGCCGATCTGGATGTTTCTGGCAACATGTTTGGCAACATGGCTAATGTCAATGTCTGGAGTGATGGTCAGCCTGTATCCGGTGGGCAGGTCATGGTGATGGACATTAATGGTAATGTTGTTGGTCAGGGAGAAGTGGATGATAAAGGCCGGGCCCACGTTATTTTGCCTTTCAGCAGCGGTATAGGTACATGGAAAGTCGTTGCCAGGAGTGGTGGCATGGAGCAAAACGCCATGATTGTGAACCCGGGCCGTGTAGGTCACAGATAAAGTTCTGCAGGCTGAATAAAAAACGGAGCCTGTTGGCTCCGTTTTTTATGATGTCGAAATGTCCTCTAATTACTTTTTAATGCTGAAAGGCATGCTCAAGATAAGTTTGAAATCGGTTTCATCCTGAAACAGATTTGTATAACCGTTCCAGGCAGGAGCGTCAGTGTCGTTAAAGTACTGAGTGAAGTGCAGTCCGATGTTGGCGCCTTTGAGAGCACCATTCTGGATGGAGTAATTGGCAAAGAGACTGTACGCATACTCTTTAAGGTCATCATACCCGGTGGCTTTGGAGCCAAAACCGTAAGCACCGCTCACCCCTGCACTGAATCCAGGTGCATCGATATCCGAAAAATCACGACTGGCAGAAAGGAAGAAAGCCAGTTCTTCGTCGTGGTTAAAGTCAGAGCGATTGTTCCACCAGATGTCATAGGCACCGTTCGATCCACCAAATTGCTTGGTCAGTCGATAGGTGAAGTTTTCAGAGATACCTTTAACTTTTGATTCAGCAGATGTATAGGTTGCTTCGGCTCTGTAGGAGTATTGACCTGAAGACATGCTGGTCAGCAAGGCGAGTTGAAACGCGGTTGAATCATACTGCTCGTCATCACTGGTGACGTAAAGTTGAGGTGACCAGCTGAGTCCGCCAGCGGTTTCGCTTCTCAGTTTGATGTGAGCATTTTTCCTTTCACCATCGGTCAGTGCGCCATAACCAACATCGATGGCAAGACCGTTTTCCAGGGTATAGCGTGCGCCTGTTGAATAAACCTCGCCAGCATCTTTGTTGAGAGAGCTTCTGAACTCGTAGTCGTCTTTATACCAGGGAGCTTTGTATTGATCAGCGACTACCAGACCCAGTGAGAGTCCGCTGATTGTGGTGCCAATTTCACCACCGCGATAAGTTCCGGGTGCGAAGGACCAGTTAACGCCCAGTGTACTTGGCACTGAAGGCTGGAAGTAACCCAGTCTGGCCGTGCTGCTTTCTCCAAGTTTGAACTTCAGAGCGGCTGTACCAATGGAAACGCCGTTGGCGTTACAGTCACTCCAAATGCTGGTGCACTTGTCGTCTTCCGGGTTCTTGTCATAAGGGTTATCAACGTTCCAGAAGTTCATTTCATGGTCGGGGCTTGCGTCCTGCCACATATCGTAGGTCGCATAGACCATGGCATCCAGGCCCACAAAATCATTGATATAGCCCGATTGAAAACTCAGATTGGCAAAAGCCGATCCGTGATCAAGATTGCTTTTTTTAGAGGTATCTTTGCCGTTGGCATCGGTACCTGCACGATCCCGATCCCGTAGAAAAAGGTTAACACTGCCGCTAATGGTTGAATCTGAGAAGAAAGGGGAGGCTTCACTATTCGCAGATGCACCGGATGATGCGGAAAAGGCAATAACAGTACTGACGGCGGCACTCAACAGTGACTTGGTCATGATTTTCATTATTATTGTGTCCCTGTGTATGTCTTGTTGGTGTGAATTTCGCTAAAAGGCCTTTTTGCAGAAGTGCTAATAAGGCAGATTGGTCGAATTCACTTTGTTATTGGACGGCATACCTGTACTGCTGAACCAGAGAATGAAACCGGTTACATATGGTTATTATTGTGCTCTATTTTCAGATCTTTGCTGTGACAGGGTTCACAAAAATGTCATTTTCATGCAATAAAAATGAACTTTTCAAGAAAGCTATTCAGGAAAACTATTCAGGAAAGTTTAAGAGCAAATATTGGGAGATTACACGAGTTAGTGCTTCCGCCGAAAATACGGCGAAAGACCGGGGAATAGGGCTTCTTAGGTGTTTTGGCGTTACTCAGCAGGACGACTGTTGAGTGACAAAATCGTAGTCGGTCAGTTCAACCTCGCGCTCTGTCAGGGCCCGTTTGAGAGAGTCAGAGTTAAGAATCTCGGTTTCCCTGACACGCTGTATGCAGTAAGAGCTCATCTGGTACAGGGCTGGGTCAATGAAAGCCGGATGACACATGACTTCGAGAATGCAGTTCTGCCCCTGGCTGGCAATTTCCCTGTCTACAATTTCAATCAGCATGGTTTCACTGACTTCGCCGTAAAACTCATCGCTGAATCGATAACTAAACTCACCTATTTTTGAAACTTCCTTTGAATCCACCGTTCTCAGAGGAATGTCCAGCTCTCTGGCGATCTTTTTCACTACCGGGTAGGCGACAGGATGACCATAGCAATGGTGATGGCTGTCAAGGTGAGTCGGCTTTAAACCCAGGGACAGAAAGCGATCAATCTGGGCGCGAAATTCTTTTTCAACTTCCTCGGGGCAGATATTTTCATTGCCGTAAAAATCCCCCTGGGCGTTAAATTGTCCGGTTTCGTCTGTCAGAGTTTTGAGGTCTTTGCAGAGAGATTGACCCGCTGTCAGACGAAGATGAATACCGATTTTCAGACCGGGGTTTGCTTTGGCAAGTTCTACGCCATGGGCTTCCCCTGGCATTCCTACCATCATGGTGGTGGAGCGAACAATGCCGTTTTGGTAAGCATTAATGATGCCGTAGTTGACCCCTTCACTCAGGCCGTAGTCGTCGGCGTTGACAATCAGTTTCATGACTTCTCCTGTGAAAGCCAGACAGCGATCACATGCTCTTTTCGAGAAAACAGTTTATGACTTCCCGGTCAATGGTCCGGGAAGTGTGTTTCAGTTTGCTGCTCTGAATTATTTCTTCAGGTCAAACTGAGGCAGGTAGTCAGCATTTTGCTCCAGAATGTCATCCAGAATGGATTTGGCAATCTTGGCGCTGGGGATCAGAGGGTTAGCGGTCAGAGCTTGCAGTGCCTTGCTGTAGTCACCATGAACAGCGGCTTCAACGGCCAGAGACTCATAGGATTTGACGGAACGGGCAAGACCAATCTGGTTTTCTGCCAGCTCACCCATTGAAATAGGGTGGGCACCGCCGCTGTCGATGACAGAGCTGATTTCAACAACGCAGTCGTCTGGCATGTTGCTGATGGCACCGTTGTTAACCGTGTTTACGACGTTAATCATGCCGGTGTCATTGTGCAGAGAGTCAACCAGGTTCAGGGATACGTCTGAGTAGTAAGCACCACCACGTTTTTCCAGCTGCGGAGGCTTGATGTCCAGATTAGGATCACGGTAGAGCTCAAAGAGCTCTTCTTCAGTTTTCATAACCTGTTCAGCACGGGTTCCCCTGGACTTGGCCGCTTCCTGTTCTTCTGCCAGCATTTCATCCTGCATGTAGAAATAGCGGTGGTAAGGGCAGGGAATAACACCCAGGCCTCGAAGGAAGTCGGGATCCCAGGGAGATTCATGAATATTGTTCATATTCATGTGGGCACCGTCGCACAGTTTCTCGATCAGATCACCGGTAATGTCTTTACCATCGAGGCGGACATCGCTCATCCAAACCAGATGGTTCAGACCGGCAAAGGTGGTTTTGATGCGATCAAAATCAACGTTGAATGCTTTTGCAACATCGTGATGCATGTGAATGGGAACATTGCAAAGACCCAGCGCTTTCACTTTGGTGTACTTGCTAATGGCCTCGGTCACCATGCCGGCAGGATTGGTGAAGTTAATCAGCCAGGCATCAGGAGCCAGCTCTTCAATATCACGACAGATGTCGAGCAGTACTGGAATAGTTCTCAGTGCTTTAGCCAGACCACCGGGTCCAGTGGTTTCCTGACCAATGACATTGTATTTAAGAGGAATGCGTTCATCCCGTGCCCGGGCTGCAAGACCGCCTACACGCAGCTGGGTCATGATAAAGCTGGCATCTTTGATGGCTTCACGACGATCCAGTGTGGCTCTGATGGTAATATCAAGACCTGCCTTGGATACCATGCGTTGAGCCAGGCGTGCAACGATTTCAAGCTTTTCGCGGCCGGCGTCAATATCCACCAGATCAATCTGGGCTACGGGCAGACGATCAACTCTCTTGATCACCCCTTCAATCAGCTCTGGTGTATAACTGCTGCCACCACCAATGACGGCGAGTTTCAGTTTCTTCATCTGTATACCTTCACTTCCGACTGCTGCCATTGTCTGCCTGCATAAAGATGGAATCGGCAGGTTTCTGGCGGCAGAATGTCTTTGCTATGAAAATGCAGCCATCAGAGTTGCAGCTATTTCTATTCATTCATGATGAGGCTGCATTTTCGGCTCATGGCTGTTTGTTTCGGACAGCAGTCGCTTCAGGCTTTGCAAAGCTCTTGTTGTGAGCCAGAAGACACAGACTACGGGCAGAAGACTGTCTGACCGAAAACTATTTGAGTTTCCTTACTGAATTTCTCAGGCGCAGTTCCCCGCCAAAATGGGTGTGCTCTGGCCTGGTAAAACCCTCCTCCCTGAGTCGATTCATTAAAAGTGTGCCGGCTACGCTGGCCATCTCAGTGACTGGGAAATGCAGTGCAGTGACATGTGGAGTCAAGAATGTACAAAGATCCACACTGTCATAACTGATCAGGGAAACGTCTTCGGGCACATCGATATTGTGTTCACGAAATGCGTCCATGCAGCCTGCTGCCATTTCTTCACTGCAGGCATAAACAGCGGTAAAGGGCTTACCGGTTGAAATCAGTTGTTTGGCCCCTTCGTACCCGGCTTCTCTCGTATAATTGCCTTCTGTTACCAGATCCATGTCCAGAGCAATATCATGGCGAGTCAGGGCATTGGCATAACCCTGGAAGCGTTCTTTGGCTTTGGATTTTGTCAGCTTGCCCGCCAGGCAGGCGATGTCGGTGTGGCCGCTTTTCAGTAAAATTTCGACAGCGCTGTCGCTGGCTTTGATGTGATCAAAAGTAATACAGCGGTCAGACAGAGCGTCGACATAACGATCCAGAAGCACAAAGGGTGGGGCCGTTTCGGCAATGGTAATCAGCTCGTCATCACTCAGGTAGCGAACATGAAGCAGCAGTCCGTCAACTCTCATGTTGATCAGGTAGTCGATGGCGGCCCGCTCGCTTTCGGCGCTGTGTTTGCCCTGGGTGACAATCATCACTTTACCGGCTGAGTCGACGACCTGTTGAACTTCCGCCATCAGATCACCAAAAAAACCACCCCGAAATGACGAAATCATTAACCCAATGGTGTTCGTGGTATTACTCGCCAGAGATTGAGCCACAGGGTTTGGACGGTATTTCAGATCGTCCATTGCAGACTTCACCCGCAGGCGGGTTGTCTCAGTGACCTGTCCGGTATTGTTCAGTACCCTGGAGACCGTAGCCCGGGATACTTTTGCTCGCTCAGCGACGTCTTTTATTGTTGCCATTAGTCCAATCCTGCGTGAAAGGCTGCCTGACCCTTCTCTTCACGACTTTTTTGCGCTACAGGCGCTATAGGCATTGAAGTCCGGATCACTGTGTGTTGCAGCCAGAGAGTCTTTGTCTGCAGTTATGAGCATGAAAACGCCGATTTGTTGCCGTGAAAATAGTTTCATCACTCAGAGTGATGAAACTATTTTTCAGTCGCTCATGGCTTTGGATAGAAAGCCATGAGAAAAAGGCATTTTCTCTACAGAAATGCTGTGATCCGGCCATTATTACTTCTGATCGACTTTTTTGTGAAGTGTTATCAACTCCTGAACCATTTCCTGGGCCAGCATGGATGTCATTAAATGGTCCTGTGCATGAACCATAACCAGGGTCATTGAAGTCTTTCCTTCGCCCTGATCTTCCTCGATCAATTGGGTCTGAACCCGGTGAGCCCCTTTAGCGGCTTCCTGAGCGTGGGCCATCATTTCCTCGGCGCCTTCGTAGTCCCCGGCTTTTGCTTTAGACAAAGCTTCGTAAGCACAGCTACGGGCCTGGCCGGAGTTAATGATGATCTCCATTACTGCGGACTCTAGATCCATGGTGATACTCCTGTCTGGAAAACGGTTAGCCGGAGCGCCTTCAATGCGTTTTGAAAAATGGCTTTCAGCACTCAATAAAATAGTTACGAAGCTCAGTTTACACTGTGTTGTTTTTAGATGTAACCGGTTTCAGAAACCGGTTACATCATGGTTGACATAAATCAAAAAACCAAGTTGTGGACTTCGTTACTGAGAAACATGTCACAAACAAACAGGTGTCTGGTATCCAGGGTCTGAGTCCGTCCTGTCATTACAGTAAAAACTGAACAGTAATGAGTGGTTAACAGACTACACACGATACCCAGCAAACAGCAGGAGAGTTTGAATAAACGGCTTATACAGTCAGCAGCTAATGCTCTGGCAAACTCATCAAAGTGCTTCAGTCACTCAGTCTAACCGACTTTATATTTTTACAAAACGGTTATGTTCAGAAAGAGGGGTAGGTGTAAACCGAAGTTTTGTTGATCTGGATCAAAATTCTATTAGTGGAAAATACGTATCATGAAGTCACTCGGGCAAATCAATAAAAACAACAAACAACGCCAGGGAAGACAGGGATATAAAAAAGAGAAGCGGGAGCCAGTGACAAGCCAGCCAGTGAAATACCCAGGTTTGAGGGGACCTAGGGTATTTTTTTTATGTGAAAATAATTTGCTTTGTCCTTGTTCCTATTTGGGGTGCGCAAACTATTTTTCTTCGCTCATGGCTATTTATGGGTTAAAAGAGGCGGCCCGCTGAGAGCATTCTCAAAAATGACCGGATCGGTGTTCAGGCTTTATTCCTCTAATTTCATCATGCTCTGGCGATACATTTATCTCTGGCAGAAGACATTCCGTAGTTTTTCTCATTAAACATCGTCGTGAAGAATTGTTTCCGACACTCATGGCTGTTTAATATGGGGTAATGGGATTTTTTTATCCCTACGAGACAGAAGACGTTTTCATACCTTCACAAGGCATATTTCAGGGCTTTTTACCATGCAGATACTGATTACCGGGGGCACAGGGTTTATTGGTCGACGGCTGGTGGCCAAACTTTTGTCAAAAGGTCATCGGCTGACGATTTTGAGTCGGCAGGATGCAAAGGATGTGCGACGGCTGCTCACCAGTGAAGTGAAACCGGTAAAGTCATTGTCAGCGGTGAATCCATCTGTGGCTTTCGATGCTGTGATTAATCTGGCGGGTGAGGGGGTAATGGATGAACGATGGACGCCTGCCAGGAAAAGACAATTGCTGGATAGCCGGGTAACCCTGACATCAGAGCTGGTTGACCTGATTGAGCGAATGGAAAGTCGTCCAGGTTGCCTGATCAGTGGTTCCGCCATTGGATTTTACGGTGGCAGAGAAGATGCTGCCCGGTTGGAAGAATCATCCGAGTCTGGTGACGATTTTTCTGCAGGGCTTTGCGTGCGCTGGGAGCAGGCTGCACAACGTGCAGAAGGTTTGGGTGTGAGGGTTTGTCTGGTTAGAACCGGAGTGGTGCTTCATCCTGGAGGAGGTGCTTTGCATGAAATGTTGCCTCCTTTCAGACTCGGAATTGGCGGTCCACTGGGTTCGGGTAAACAGATAATGTCGTGGATTCACATGGAAGATATGGTGAACTCACTGCTGTTTCTACTTGAGACAGAGTCGGCACAGGGAGCCTTTAATGCTACCGCGCCAGAGGCGGTCAGCAACAAAGAGTATTCTAAAACGCTCGCAGCGGCACTGAACCGTCCTGCTTTTCTGACCATGCCGGCGATGGTTTTGAAGCTGATGCTGGGGGAATCTTCTGAAATGGTATTGAAAGGCCAGAATGTCTACCCGGAACGACTTCTTTCTGAAGGCTATGAGTTCGCTTATCCGCAGTTGAAACCCGCTTTAGCTCATTTGATTGATGCACCGCTGGAAAAAAAATGATCTAAAAATGCCGTTTAATCGTCCGTTTTATAATAGAATGATTCTCTTTTTCATTTTGGGAAGAGGTTGAGTCTCTCGCTCAATCTTCTTTTCAGCTTCCTTATGATGGATTAACACTTCATTCAGAGAGTGAAACCCTCTATGTCGCAATAAGAAAATAAGTACTGACAGCCATGAGCCACAGGATGTTTTTCTATTCCATGAAGATCGAAAAACGTTCAGAGTAACGGTCATGAGTGGCAGCCTCTTTTTGACTTCACAGGATTGATGAAAGAGAGCAGGGTAAAAGCAAGAGTGAAACTATGCAGTGGTTCATAAGGAATCGAGATACTGCGTACTACGGATTATGAAAGCATGACCCAGGCACTGGAAATACAGGATCTACGAAAACAATACGACAATGGATTTCAAGCTCTGAAAGGCATTGATCTCTCTGTCGAAAAAGGGGACTTTTATGCCCTGCTGGGGCCCAATGGTGCCGGTAAATCAACCTCTATCGGTATTATTTCGTCTCTGGTTCGCAAGAGCACTGGCAAGGTTTCGGTATTCGGACACGATATTGATACTGATCTTGTCAAAGCCAAGCGGATGCTGGGTGTAGTACCCCAGGAATTCAACTTTAACCAGTTTGAAAAAGTTGAAGATATTATTGTGACACAGGCTGGCTACTACGGCATTCCGGCGAAAGAAGCTCGCAAACGTGCTGAGAAGTATCTGAAACAGCTGGGCCTGTGGGATAAGCGACATGATATCTCAAGAATGCTATCCGGCGGAATGAAGCGTCGTCTGATGATCGTCAGAGCCCTGATTCATCAGCCAAAACTGCTGATCCTGGATGAACCTACTGCGGGTGTCGATATTGAACTGCGTCGTTCTCTCTGGGATTTTCTGAGAGAAATCAATGAGCAGGGCACCACTATTATTCTGACCACACACTACCTGGAAGAAGCCGAACAGCTCTGTCGCAACATCGGCATCATTGATAACGGTGAGATTGTGGAGAATACCAGCACCAAAGCGCTGTTGAGCAAGCTTCAGCAGGAGAGCTTTGTCCTGGATCTGAATAAGCCGATTGATGATCTGCCAACCTTTGCGGGTTATACCGTCAAGAAAGTGGATAACAGCAGTATCGAGGTTGAGGTGGGCAAGCACCAGGGCGTTAATGACCTGTTCCGGCAGCTGAGTGAATATCGCATTGAAGTCGCCAGTATGAGAAACAAGTCTAACCGTCTTGAGGAGCTGTTTGTCAGTCTGACATCAGACAGCCCCGGACAAAACAGCCCTGAGCCGATTAAAAACAGCCCTGAGCCGATTAAAAACAGCCCTGAGCCGATTAAAAGCAGCCCTGAGCCGATTAAAAACAGCCCTGAGAAGATTAAAAACAGACCTGAGCAGATTAAAAGCAGCCCTGAGC